>JBEKYG010000392.1:0-5465 GCA_049511215.1 Acidobacteriota bacterium
AGGTTTCGCGAACCTTCCCGAAACCTTTCGGAAAGCTTTCGCTAACCTTGCCGAAACGTTTCGCTAACCTTGCCCAAAGGTTTCGCCAACCTTGGCGAAAGGTTCTAACTATCAGACTCTTCCGAGGTTAAGCTCATCGCAGAGGGAATCTATCTCCGCTTCACTCAGAGGTTCATGCTTTGCAAAAAGACCCGCCAGCGGTTCGCAGTCCCGCACCTCAGGATCATCTGCCAATGATTGCTGCAAGAGCCGTAATCCGGCCTGGACAGTCGCCACTTCACGGATATTTATGACTCGCACTGCGCTACCTCCACGATTTTCTGCTCGGCCAGGGTTGGCAATTCGGTGGTGGCCGGCGTCTCCGACTCATGCCCAAAATTCCTCACTTCGTCAGGGATGCTGGACTCATCCAGCAGGTGCTCGCCGAGCAGGACGTCTTTGGAGATCACCTTGCCATCCTTGCGGTTGACCAGGATCACGTCGGGACCGTTCGAATAAACGGCGCCGGGGCATTCGGCATCATCGACGACGATCGTGACGCGCTGGTTCTTGACACCATGGGTCGAGTGGCCCGCAATCTTTTCCCCGCAGTCCAGGTTGATCGGCATGATCACCGCTTGCGCAGTTTGTCCATCTTCCCCGTGGACCTCGATCATGCACGGAGACTTATCGTCGATCACACTGATGAGCGCTGGTGCGCCGAGCTTGTTCTTCGCTAGCGCCTTCAGCTCCTTGACGACTTTTTCAAGTAATTCGAGGTTAAGGCAGATTGCCACAGATACTCTCTCGCGCTCAGGGATTACCAGCTTGTGGTCGGGGAACCGGCCTTCCAGCTTCTTCGGGCGGAAGACTCTGGGCAAGTCGAGATCAGTCGTGGCGAGCACGGCCGACTTGGAATCCTCTCCTTCCTCCCCTACTACCACATGCTGCAAAAGCGGAAGGGAGGCGCTCGACGGAATTGCCTTTGCGATCTCCAGGGCGGCCTTCGCCGGCAGGACGAACGGCTCAAACTCCTCGGTTGGAACCACGCCGTCGATCTCCGGGAAACTCTCGGTTGGCCATTTCGGCGTCGAAACCGTCACGAGGCAGTGCCCGTCGGTAACTACCGTCTCGGCCGGAGTCACCAGGATTGCTCCGAGCACATACCGGCTTTCCTCCTTCGAGGCCAGCCGGGCTATCTCCAGGTTATGTTTATTCAGCATGGCGTTCCTCTCTCGGCCCATACAGGCACACGGGCTGTTCCATCGAAATTCTGGTCGTTATCAGGCGTTCCCTGTCCACCCTGACCAATAGGTCAGACGCGAAACCGCGCTCGTCATGATTCGAGAAATCCGTGCAATTCCCGAGGTGATCGGCTGTGCAGTGCTGGTGGTGAAGTGCCCCACAACTCTGACATCTGAACATCCGACCCTGCGAACATCCGCATTGTACGCAGCCTCTTTCTGCAATCATCGCGCCTCCTGCACGGTTGCCGGCAGCAGATTGGAAACGTAGGGGATTGAAACCGGTTCGTTGTCCGGCTCCTCGATCACGGTCGCCGTGATGTCGATGGCGGGGTAGTACTCCTGGAACCCGCGATTGATCGCGCCCAGGGTTTCAAAAGCCAAGCGGGCACTCGACATCCGGTGCGTCGCGTAATCAGTGCACACGTTGTAGGCATCGTACACGTTGTTGCCGCGCAGGGCTTCCAGAATCGCCTTGGCGTGCCTTTGCGCCACACCCTTCAGGATGCCACGCACGGCCTCTTCCGAAGACGGTGTGCCTTGCCACTGGCGGTAGAGGTCGAGGATCTTATGGAACCCCACGAGGTAGTTCTCGAGCTCCACGCCGACTACCGAGATGTCGATCTTGCCGGCATGGAAGGCGAGAAATCCGCCGGCAAAACACCCGGCGCCGCCAACGGACAGGTTGGTGCAAACGAAGCGGAAGGCACCGATCGAAATCGCGAGCTTGCCGCTGCCGTCGTAGGTGTTGCCGACCTTGATCATCGGGCACAGACGGTCGCCGCGGCTGACTTCCCGCATCAGGCTCGGGAATTTCAGGAGCGCATCCATCTTTGCGCCACCGTTCGTCACGTACAGGCCCATCGGGACCTGGCCGACATCGAGCTTCGACACCGCCCCGGTGATGATGTCGATCAGGCTCTTGTGCTCGACCAGCGTGTAGTGCTTGCTGACTACTCCCAGGGCAGCCCCGGTGTCCGTTCGGACCACGGCGCGCCGGTTCGGGATCTCCACGAATTCGTCGCCGTGGCGCGTGAACGCCGGCCGCATCTCCACATCAAAATCAACTTTGGCTCGCGCGATCTCCTTATCCAGGTTTGCGTCGAGAACTATCGGCAGTCTCCTCATTTTGTCTCCCTCTTGGCATAGGCCCGGAACCGGGCAGTGATTACGAAACGCGCCTCCGGATCTCCGGCGAGCGCCAGCCTGAGCAGCCCGGCTTTGATCTCCGGGTTCGCCTTCATGCGAAAGACCGTGTGCTGCATCTCGGCCTCGGTCATCAGGATTCCCCGTCTTTCATGGAACGTCCGGGGAACGGGCGCCGGGGCCTTCGGGTGTTCGCCTGCGGCTGTGTTTTGTTTCATCGTGGGCTGTAGCGTAATACAGGGTGTTAATTCAGTAAAGCCAAAAACGACAAGGGGATCGGGAATAAATACGGCTGCGGCTGCGTTTCCAATCAGCCTGCGGTCCATACTCGCTGGGCATCCTCCGGGAGAAAAATCGTCTGTAATGCCGCGTGAAACTGGACATCACCTTTTCGGGCATCTCGTTGTCTTTGGGACTTTGCCTTGACCGGTATCGTCGATCTGATAATCTGACCGTATGAAGATGAGAAATTCTGGCAGGACTAAGGGAGGGATTATGGCCATTAGCAGGCTCGGTCAACGCCGGCAGGTCGTTATCCCTAAAGAGATTTGCAAAGAACTGGGCTTAAGCGTGGGCGATTTTGTTGAGGTGCGGATGACTAGAGACTCATCCGGAAAGGCCGTTTCTTGCGAATGACGACATTGAAAACAAAGGACTTCTGGGCCGTGAAATCGCGAAAAAGAGGCTTTCCGGATGAGTCTCTAGGGGTTTGGCGACCGTCAAACCCAAGAAACTGGTTGACTCCGACGACATTCTGACTCCAGAAGAGGAAAAACGCGTACGCAAGGGCGAGGCCCTATTGAAACGGGGCAAGCACGTCCTCTGGGAAGACGCAAAGAAAAAGCTGAAGCTCTAACCTTAGACCTCCGGACATGGCCCCGCAGTATTCCACGATAATTGTGCAGGCTTGAGGATGCCAGGCGAGTGAGTTGGCCGGCTGCAAGCCCATCCCAATGCGGGTTTGGCACTCATGGCCCCCCAGGGGGAGGTCCGAGGATTGCCACCCCGGCATGCTCTCCTATGGGGCCCAACCCACCTTTGTACAAGGCCAAATTTTGGGGCCCCAATTCCGTGGCCAAGACCTCGATCACTCCAAAATGCTTCGGAAATTGGCTTATGACTTTGAGTCATATTAATTGACATTTGCCCCACAGCATCTTATAATAACTATGTAAGTCAAAAGACGTGAGGATCTTTGACAACTCTTCATCGGGCAGCGGATGATGGATGACTCTTTCGAGGGTCGAGGTATTACGAGGTCTGTAGTGCCACTTAGGGCGACCTCGTTTGGAGGTTGCTGCAGGACCGGTGAGTATCTCGGTACTGCATTTTTCGGCAGCGGAATCTTCGCTGGACTGTAGAGTAAAGAGTCTAGTGATGATCCTGGCGGAAGAAGGGCTGTGGGCACAGATTCCGGGCCTGTTCTGGTAGATCAGCATAGAGCGGTCAGGACGGCCCACGAGTTCTTCAGGACAGTAACAGTGGTGGGTCCAATTTTCTTTCACTGAGACCTACCCCGCTGGCCCACACGTGTAGGGTCTTGGCATAGTGCCGACACGTACTCACGTGAGAAGGAGATCGCTTTACGGAAATCGCAGAAGATCCTCGGTTCCGTTGAGAGCTTCCTGCGGTCTCAACAGAAAGCGAGAAGAGAGGTATCAAGAGTAACGATGGATTTTGCAAAAGCATTAAGAACTGCGAGAGCCGCAAGAGGCTTGTCCCAAAAGCAGCTTGCGGCCTCCGCGGAATTGGATTCTAGTTTTATTTCGCTCCTGGAATCGGGGCAGAGGACGCCGAGTACGGCAACCCTGGAAGCCATTTCAAAGGCCCTGGAAGTCCCGATGTACCTCATCATGCTGCTGGGCTCAAAACCAGAAGATTTGCGTGGCTTGCCTCAGAAGGAAGCTCAGGTTCTGGGACATCAAATCTTGACTCTGCTCACTCAGGAACCAGCAAAAACAGGCTGATGGCAACCCGACCGAAATTCTCCTGGTTCGCCCCATCCACTCTGCTGTAAGATCGAAAGCTAAATCGATCAGGACCTGAACAGTTCATATCACCCAAAATCGGTGGCAGAACAGGAGACTACCATGGCAGAGTCGGAACCGACCAAAGAGGAGTTGTTGAAACGGATCGCGGAGTTGGAACAGCAAGCGCAGGCCAAGAAACCAGCGGGGCTGGAGTTCCGGGTCAGCGACAAGGGCGGTATTAGCGTATACGGCCTCGGGAGGTTTCCGGTGACGCTCTATTACGAACAGTGGACGCGACTGCTGACCCACGTCGATGAACTGCGAACCTTCATGGAGGAAAACAAAGGCAAGCTGAAACTGAAGCCACGCGCTGGGGAATGAAAAGCGCAGATAGTAGGCTGGTGTCATGCCGCCGCCCCCTCCGGGGAGGTCTCGGAGTCGACCTTCAGAACAGGAAAAGGGGATTCCAGATCCTGATATTTACAGCCGCACAAATTTTGGCCTGTATTCCGCGCCTCTGATGATCGGGCCGAGCGGAGTTGCATCTGCCGACTCGTTCACCCTCATCGCAGTAGAACATCCAGGAGGGAAGGATCACTTCCCAAGACCCACCGTGGCTGGACTCGATCGTCATGCCGATGATAGGATCAGCTCATCCATGCTCACGACCATCAAGGCTCTCGGCCATCTTCGCCGTGATGGTTGCCGGGGTTGACGAACAGGGGCTTGTCTTCGCACCTATGAGTGGCGTGGACACGACTCGATAGCTCAATCGTGCGTCATTATTGCCTGTAGGTCGGACGCGGAGCGGTTGAAGATAAATGGCTTGTATGTTGCGACGATGGCCTGTCGTGCCACGAATGAATCCAACAATAAACTCAAAGGAGTGAGAAACTAAGACATGAATATGTTGGGGTGGGTTGCGCTTTGGTTTGTTTCATTGCTTGGCATTTTCCATGTAACCTTCGTCCAGTACCGTCGATCAAGTAGATTTTGGCATTTCGTGGAAAATGCTTATCCGGTTGACTTCGGTAGCGTAGGGCGTGCACGTGTGAGCTGCCCACAGAGAGGCCCATCGTCCAGTTCCGAGGATCCGGACGGACTCGGGTGGATCCATCCGCCATTT
>JBEKYG010000393.1:0-5461 GCA_049511215.1 Acidobacteriota bacterium
CTATGCATCCTCTCCGGTCTCGTGGCGGGCAACTTCAGCGCCTATTGGCTGGGTATTGCGATCGTGGCTCTCATGGGAGCCTCTTATCTCATAAGCACCATGGGTCTGAGCGCCCTGATGATCGGGGCGCCGGTTTTCGCGTTTGGCCTTGTTGCTTTCGGCTTCCTCGGCATGGGGCCGGTCACGATCGCGGTTGACTCGTACGGGCCTGTTACCGACAATGCCCAGTCGGTCTACGAGCTCTCCACGATCGAGCAACTCCCCGACATCGAACAGGAACTGAAGAGAGATTACAATTTCGACGTCAATTTTGAGACCGCCAAACACCTACTCGAGGAAAATGACGGTGCGGGGAACACCTTCAAGGCTACGGCCAAGCCCGTGTTGATCGGGACCGCAGTGGTTGGCGCGACGACAATGATCTTTTCCACCATACTCCTGCTGACGGATGGTTTGCTTCGAAACCTGGACAAGCTCTCAGTTCTGAATCCGTTGTTTTTGCTCGGCCTCATTGTCGGTGGTGCGGTGATCTACTGGTTTACGGGTGCCTCGACCCAAGCCGTCACCACGGGCGCCTACCGAGCGGTCGAGTTCATCAAGGGGCACATCCGACTCGAAGGGATGGAAAAAGCCTCGGTAAAAGACAGCAAGAAAGTCGTTGAGATCTGTACCCAGTATGCTCAGCGCGGGATGTTTAACATCTTCCTGACGGTATTCTTTTCGACTCTCGCTTTTGCGTTTCTCAACCCGTATTTCTTCATTGGCTATCTGATCTCGATAGCCATTTTCGGCCTTTTCCAGGCGATTTTTATGGCAAACGCAGGTGGTGCTTGGGATAATGCCAAAAAGATCGTCGAAGTGGTCCTGGGAGAGAGAGGAACGGCACTGCACGCCGCCACCGTGGTGGGGGATACAGTGGGCGACCCCTTCAAAGACACCTCGTCGGTTGCAATGAATCCGGTCATCAAGTTCACGACCCTGTTTGGTTTGCTGGCCGTCGAGTTGGCCGTCGAACTGAACGCAAGCATTGGGCCGGCAATCACCGGGATTCTGGCCGGGACGTTTTTCCTGGTCGCCCTGGTGTTCGTATATCGCTCGTTCTATGGCATGCGAATTAGATCCGGCGCGCCGCGCGCCCAGCTCGCAGGCGCAGTGTCAGCCGACGTGCTGGAGACTTCCAAGCAGTTGCGCTAACTGTGCGCTATAATTCGTGGCTCACGGGCTTACCCCCCTAGTGCGCATCTTGGGCGGGACACCCAGGCCACGATTCCCCCGTATACCTCAAACCGGAGGCATGGAAAAATGTTCAAGGAATTCAAAGAATTTGCGGTGAAGGGGAACGTACTTGACATGGCCGTCGGCATTGTCATGGGGGTGGCATTTGGTAAGATCATCACTTCTTTTGTCAACGATGTGATCATGCCCCCAATCGGCCTTCTTTTGGGCAACGTAGACTTTTCCAGCCTGTTCATTAATCTGTCCGGGCACCCCTACCAGACGATCGCTGAAGCAAAGGCCGCCGGCGCAGCTACTGTCAACTACGGAGTGTTTTTCAACACCATTCTGGACTTTCTTATTGTAGCGTTGGTGATGTTCTTGATGATTCGGCAGATCAACCGACTGAAGAAGGCACCAGCGCCTGCGCCGGTCTCAACGAAGGAATGCGGCCACTGTTTTTCGACGATACCGATCAAGGCAACCCGTTGCCCACATTGCACTTCTGATTTGAAGACCGCGTGACTTACCCTGGGCATACAATGTTGGGTGAGAAGGTGAATTCGGCCTACCTATTTTCCGCGTTTATCGGCGGCCCGTGAGTCTCCCTGTGAGGAAACTGACGAGGCCGCCGATAGTCTGCATGGCGGCATTCACAGCCGGGTCAAGGGCCGAGATTTTGATTCTGGACGACGGGCTCATGCGGATGCTATCCTTCTCTATCGTGAACGTAAGGGTTTGGTTTGGATTTGTTTGTCTCTTTTCCCAGAGGACCGACCCAGTTGCTTCTTGGTACGAGCATGACAATTCCAACCATTTACCGCGGCTTGTTCCGAATCTAGGCGGCGCGTCTAGGCATAGCGTTTGTTGCGCGCGAGTTGCCATAGCCTGTCAGGGAACCAAGTCGGAATCAATCGCAACGCGATTGGCGGGTCACACGTATATACTAGCGGCCAGTAATTCGAACGTGTGGTTATGGAGTGCTTTTTCCATGCGGGGCGATTAAAACGCTTTTTGTGGTTTTATTGATGATACTTTTTGATTTTGTGGGCGTCTTAGTAAGTGGGCATTGGGTTTGCTCGGCGCCGCGGAGGTCTTTGGTCCGGTAGCTTCCGGGCATGGCTGGACATGATGGAATTCGGGCAGACTGAAGGGCAAAAGGAGCACTTGATATGCCGGCAGGAAGTGCGAAAAATCAATCGATTCTGAGAAGGCTTCGGGAATGGGCCTCAGGAGGCCCGGCGACGCGGCCTTCACTCTTCCATTTCGTCGACGATGCGCCTGAGCCGAGCGTAATGCCGGACTTATTGGACCTCTTGCGCCATCCGATCCGGGCATTCAAAGAAGAGCGGCATGCTCCCCACACGCGTCCCTCGCTTTTCGAATATATCGCGAAACCCGAAGACGCGAAGCCTCTCAATTGGAAAGAATTACTTAGTGACCTGTTTACGGACTACCGCTTCGCCTTGTTCATTCCATCGCTCTGGGCGGATCAGAGGGAGTTGGTTGAGGAGCGAGCGGAGCTGCGCACGCGGAGAATGGAATCGAGTATTGCGTCCTTGATGATTCATGTGATGCTCGTGGGCTTCGCCGTCTATTTGGCCATCAGAAAGGTTGATCCGCCGCCGCAGAAGGATCCCGTGGTTTACATCAACACTCCGATGAATCTGCCGTTCGAGAGCACGGGTCCCAACGGTGGCGGAGGTGGAGGTGGCGGAAAGAACGAGAAGACTCCGGCTTCGATTGGGCGGATGCCCGACACTGCCCGTTTTCAATACATGCCTCCTGACCCAGGACAACCAAAACCGCTGGTGCCGTCGGAGAGTCCCTTGGATAATCGGCCAACTGTCCAGATGCCGATCGATATCCCTCAGGATGCACTCCAGGCGATCGGTGACATGATGGGTCCTCCGGGGACTTTTTCTTCCGGCCCTGGTTCCGGCGGAGGAATAGGGACGGGATCGGGAACAGGGGTTGGGCCAGGTAAGGGGCCTGGTTATGGCCCCGGCGAGGGCGGCGGCATGGGTGGTGGTCGCGGCGGCGGAATCGGCAATGGTGTCGGACCCTATGTGGTCGGTAACGGAGTGACAGAACCCATACCCATTTTCAAGCCTCCCCCTGCCTATACGGAAGAGGCACGCAAGGCGCGCACAGAGGGTGTCTTATTGTTGCAGGCGATCATCCGGAGAGATGGAACCGTTGACAGTTTCAAGGTGGTCAGGGGTTTGGGCTATGGGTTGGATGAATCCGCGATCAACACCATAGCTACCAAGTGGAAATTCAAGCCCGGTACGTTTCATGGCGTACCGGTCGATGTGCAGGCCAACATAGAGGTGACTTTCCGCCTGTATTAAGCCATCGCTCTTCCGGACCACCAGAGTCCGCGTTTTTTGGGGAGACAGTCCGTATGGCAATGTCGTTGGGGAACAAGGGGTACAAGTCGGATATCAATATTACTCCATATATTGATATCCTGCTCGTGCTACTGATTATTTTTATGGTGGCTACACCCATGAAGAAATGGGATCAACAGATCCGGGTGCCAAAACCGGCAATCCAGCAACCGAAGGAAGTCAAGTCCGATTCTGTAATCCTGGAGGTGGACCTAAATCACGACATACGAATCAACACCATGCCCGTAACCCTCGAAAAGCTCCAGAAGACGCTTTATGACATCATGATCGGTCGCGTCGACAAAAACATGTTCATCCGGGGAGACTCGAATTTGCCTTACGGCTACGTATTTCAGATCCTGGATATAGCCAAACGCTCCGGCGTCGCCGATATTGCGCTCTTGGGCAAGTCATCCGGAAGTGAACCTACAAAACCATCGAACGGAGCTACAGCCGGAGCTACGCAGCATCGCTGAGCTACTCTGGCCTCCTAAGAGAACTTCCAGCCAACAGCAGGCACGAACTCAAAGAAGAACACGAAATGCACTGCAATTTCGTGTTCTTCTCGTTATTTAGGGCTGTCTTTGTTTTTACCGGTACGAGGTGACACTGCTGTAACTACTAGTGTATCATGAGCTAGGGCGTAGGGGAATTCTTGTTAGGAGAAGGCCGTATTTGAAAGCCTGGGAAGATTCCTCAACCAATTCCGGGATGCCGCCGGAATCAGCATCGGTGCCGAACAAGGCAGCTCGGCACCCGCTCGTGCTTTGGCTGCTTGCTAATGCGCGTTGGATCTGGCCGCTGGTGGTAATTGTCGTCGTCTTCACGGCGACATGGTCCGACCTGCGGAGTTTCGAATACCGCCTGCTTCGCCATGCGCTTCACCGCATGGACACCTCCTGGCTGATACTGGCCGGGTTGCTCACGCTCACCAATCTGGCCGTAATGGGCTTCTATGATGTCATCTGCCTCCGGGGCGCCCAGGTTCGGACGAGGGAGCGCTGGTGGATCGGGACATTGGCCTTCGCCTGGAGCAATTTTCTGACCCTCGGCCCACTGGCCGGGCCCGCCATCCGCTTCTGGCTTTATCGACCGTTCGGCGTCAGCTTCAACGCGCTCCGTCAGGCAATTGTCTCAATCGCCGTGGGCTTCAGCAGCGGGCTGGTACTATGGATCCCCTTCATTCTGATGCCCTTGCCGGAAACGGGATGGGTATCATTTGTGATCCGGGCGCTGTTGGTTTTTCTGACCGGGTCACTCGCCGGGCTCCTGGCGGGGCGAGTTCAACACTGGAAATGGTTTCCAAGCTGGATCCGTGACATGAACGTACACTGGTCAGCTCTATTCATGTTGGGGGTGCTGGATTGGATGCTGGCGTTCCTCGTTTATGTCGCGAGCCTTCACTCCGCGGGAAACGATATTGTAACCGGGCATCTCGGGCGGCTCTACTTCCTGGGCCAAGGCATAGGGGTACTGAGCATGATCCCTGGAGGGTTGGGGAGCGCCGACGCCTTTTGGTTGGCTGGTCTGGGACCTGCCATAGAAAAAGCGGCGGCGGGACTCCTCATCTACCGGGTCATTTACTACGTGATTCCCTGGTCAGCTGCGACGCTACTGCTCCTGCGTCGCACGGTGCATGGCAAGGTGCGCTGGGCAGGGCCGGCGCGCTGGTTTGCTTCCCTCATCGTACTCTTTTCAGGCGCTGTGATGTTGATCAGCTCGGCAACGCCGGCCCTCGCTTCCCGCATGCGGACCCTGGAGCAATTGGTTCCGTTCGCAATACTGGAGACCTCCCATATTGCCAGCGCCATCTTCGGCCTGTTCCTTTTCGTGCTGGGTCGAGGTTTAATGAA
>JBEKYG010000394.1:0-5453 GCA_049511215.1 Acidobacteriota bacterium
GACTTCTTTTTTTCCATGCCGCTCCAGAAAGCCGACAATGTCCTGTTGGGTGATTCTTCCCGATAAGCCGGTCCCTCGGATGACAGACAGGTCGACATCGTAGTCGCGGGCAATGCGTCGCACCAATGGGGATGTGCGAATGAGCACCCGCGGCTCCTCCGTGATATCGGTATGCCGCTCGATCTCCGGAGGCTGGACCGCTTCAGCCTCCGTCTCCGCGGCCGGAGTGGTCTCTGTGACTGGAGCGGCCTCTTCTCTCGGAGAAGCTTCATGGACAGGCGTTGACTCTGTAACCAGAATCACCTCTGCCGCGGGCGCGGCATCTGTGACTGGAGCAGCTTCTTCTACCGGAGAAGCTTCAGGGCCCGGCGTTGACTCTTCAATCGGAGCCGCCTCCGCCGTAGGCGTCGCTGCAGGTGCCGTTTCAGGGACAGCCTCCGGCAGGACGGCCGCTTCGGCTGGCTCAGCTGAGGGTATCGCAAGTTGCACCTCTTCCGCAGCCGGGACAGCCTCATCCGCGGGCGCCACCCCAGCTGCCTCTTCCTCGGGCAGGATGGGTGTCTCGCCGGCCGCGTCCAACTTCCCGATGACGGCCACCACAGTACCGACCTTGACGGTCTGACCTTCCAGCACAACAATCTCGCTCAGGACGCCGTCCATTGGGGATGGGATCTCTGAATCAACCTTGTCGGTTGAAACCTCAAAGAGGGGCTCATCGCGGGTAATTCGGTCGCCAACCTTCTTCAACCACTTCGTGACGGTACCCTCAAATATGGATTCGCCCATTTGCGGCATGATCACACTAGTCAGCATGCGCCCCCCTCCAATAGCAGCTGCGAACGGCGCGAATCTCACGAGTTTCCAAAAATCTGGCTCATGAGATTCGTGTCATTCGTGGCCAGGTTCTGTTGAATCATCTCTCGCCCGAAGATCCGGCCAAAATGGGCCGTTAGATTTTTTGTCACCTCTCGAACATCTACTTCGTGACCCAGGATCGCCTGCATGGAGGTGACCGATTTCCCTACCAAACCGCATGGCACGATGAGATCGTAAAATGACAGGTCCGTGTTCACATTCAGGGCGAAGCCGTGCCGAGTCACCCAGCGGCTGATGTGCACACCCATGGCACAGATCTTCCCCGAGCTTGTCCAGGCCCCTGTCATCTTCTCCTGCCTGCGGGCCTCGATGCCATAGTCTGCCAGGGCGCAGATGATCGTCTCTTCCAGATTCCGCATGTAGCGGTGGACATCCTGTTCGTGCCGTTCGAGCAGCAGAATCGGATAGCCGACGAGTTGCCCGGGACCGTGGAAGGTGATGTCACCGCCGCGGTCAACGTGATAGCGGCTGACGCCTCTTGATTTGAGTGTATCCTCCGAGACCACCAGGTTATGCCAGTCGCCATTTCGCCCGAGCGTGATGACGGGAGGGTGTTCGAGAAAGAGCAAAACGTCCGGCGCGCATCCTCCCTTCTTGCGCTCGCAGATCTGCATCTGCAATGCGAGCGCACGCTCGTAGTCTATGCGCTCCTGGAAGAAGACCGCGTAGCAGGTTTTGGCGGATCCGGTCACCAACGCGCTCAAAAGTGGACCGCAGCCCCGTAGATTGCCTCTGCAGCCTCCATGACAGCTTCGGAAACCGTGGGATGAGCGTGAATCAGGTGGGCCACATCCTCGGCCGTAGCCTCCAGGCCAAGCGCCGCGGTCCCCTCCGCGATGAGTTCGGTAACATGCGGCCCGATCATGTGGACACCAAGAATCTGATTGTACTCTTTTTCGCAGATCAGCTTCACAAAGCCGTCATTCTCGCCGAGAATCGACGCTTTCCCAATGGCCGCGAACGGGAACTTGCTCGTCACTACCTCAAAACCCCTGGCACGTGCATCCTGTTCCGTGAGCCCAACGCTGGCCACTTCGGGGTAGCAGAAAGTGCAGTTTGGCACCTGGTCGTAATTGATGGGAAGCGTGTTCTCACCGGCCAGATGGCGCATGACGAGCATCCCCTCGTGTGAAGCCAGATGCGCCAGCTGTGGCGTCGGCACGACATCCCCAATGGCGAACACGCCCGGCACGTTCGTTTCCATTCGGGCGTCAACCGGGATGCGCCCCTTGGCAGTGGTCACGCCAAGCGTTTCGAGGCCTATACCCTCCGTCATTGGCTTGCGCCCCACGGCTATCACTGCTTTTTCGGCCGTAACCGTTTGCGTTTCGCCGTTGGGCGCCTGCACAACGGCAACAACCTCGCCGTCCTGAATTGCCATGTTTTCCAGGCGCGAATTGGTCAGCAGTTTGATTCTCCTCTTGGCCATGAGCCGGTGCAGCTCGCCGGAAATCTCCTCATCCTCCAATGGCAGGATGCGCGGGAACATTTCCACAACCGTAACGTCCGATCCGAAGCGCGCGAACAGGGAGGCAAACTCGATTCCGACCGCGCCGGCACCCACCACGAGCAGCGACTTGGGAAGGCTCTCGATCTCGAGAATCTCCTTGTTGGTCATGATCGCGCGGCCATCGAACTCGAGGCCAGGAAGCAGCATCGCGTCGGACCCGGTAGCAATCACGATGTTTCTGGCTTTAACCTCGAGAGAAGTTTCGCCTTCGACCCGCACGGTTCCGGGGGCGATGATGGTTCCTTTGCCCAGGAATGTCGCAACCCGGTTTTTCTTCATCAAAAAAGCCGTCCCCATTGCCAGCTTCTTGATGACCTTGTCCTTGCGCGCCATGACCAGGCGAAAGTCCACTCTAATATCCCTGCAGAGGATGCCGAATTCCCTGCCCTTAAGCGCCTTATCGTAGAGCTCCGCACTGTAGAGCAATGATTTGGTTGGGATGCATCCCCAGTGCAGGCAGGTGCCTCCGAATTTCGAATATTTCTCAATGAGGGCAACTTTCAGTCCGAGCTGGCTGGCCTTGATGGCGGCCACGTATCCCCCAGGACCGCTCCCGATGATCGCCACGTCATAGGTAATCGGTTCAGTGCTCAAGTATCACCTTCTATGAATAAGAGTTACCAGTGCCGTCGCACCGATGTACGAAATTTGATACTATCACCCACACTGCGGTATTTCAAAAAATTTCGGCGCTTCCGAGGGTAAAAGCAGCCAGAAAGAACCTTGAATCGCATACCCGCAACCAAACCAAAAGCTTAACGCAGAGGACGCGGAGATCAACCGAGAGGACGCGGAGGTGGAATTGCGAGAGAATTATGACGACTGTTTTCTCTGCGGCCTCCGCTCTAATCTCTGCGCCCTTTGCGTTAGGCTTTTGGATTCTGTACCCAAACTGAGAGCATTCGAGTAGGACGAGGCAGCACGGATTACACGAAGTGGGAGATGGCGCGAGCCCGGCGGGTGAGGTCAGAGGAACGTGGTCACAGCGCCGTGGCCGTTTAGCAGATAGATATGATAGAACAGGATCAGGACGTAGCAACCCACGCAGAGCCTCGCCATATAGCGGGCGAGCACCCACTCCTTGTGGAGAATGATGATGGCCAGCGCAAAAGCGGTCATGGCGGCCTTGAGACTGAAGAAGGCGTAGACGCCACCCCAGGTAATAACCATATTCATGATCGGATTCGCCTCCCGAACAACCCCCCTCTCAATCTGCAGTACCGTCAGGATGGCATCAAGCAAAGAGAGTCCCAGCACGGACAAGGCGATAATCCAGCTGCCGCGATCATAGATGTCTACATACCCGCCGCGGTCCGTCTTGCGGCGACCCTTGCTGCGCCGGCGACGTTGACTGCTGAATTGGGGTGGAAAACCGGCAGGCTGCCGACAATCCTGGCCGCTGCGTCGTTCGGAGGGACATTGAGTTACCGAGGTCGGGTCCAAAGACGATACTTTCATATTCAGGATAGTATATCGGCGCGCGCGACCGAGGCTTTAGCCCGCACAACACAAATGGGGAACCACGAATATCCGGACCATCGGCGACAGCAGTCGTCTTTCATGGGTTGCTCGTCATTGGTTGCGGTCCACGGTAGGGTTTCTGAAGTAACTTCCGGGCTGTTTCCTGGGAATTGTCCACATCTTTCAGGTTGAGCACCGTCTGATAATGCTGGATCGCTTCTGGCCGTTTCCCTTCCAAATCCAGAATCTGGCCCAGCCGCAGGTGCGACAAAGCGCGCTCCCGGTCCGGGGTACCGGGGTTCGCGACGGATTTCAGGAGCTGGCCTTTAGCTGCCGCCAGCTTGCCCATTTTGAAAAGCTTGTTTCCCAGAGCATACCGAAAGGTTGCCAGCGGAAGCAGACCATAGTTCGGCTTCCCTTCTTCGGCCTGACGCATGACCTCTAGATACTCAGAAGCAGCTTGATCTGAGTGGCCCAGTTTTTCCTGGATTTGGGCGATATTGATTTGAAATATATAGTTGCGCGGGAAATCGTGGTGCAGGGCTTGCGCATTGCGTAGTGCATCGTTCGACTTGCCCTCAAAAGTTCTTAGAACCATCTGCATCACTTCGGCATCGGTCTTTACATATACGCCTTTAGTGACCGCCAGGTCGACATACCTGAATCCCTCATCTTTGGTGCCATGATATCCGGCGATGGCTGCCAACCATTTCAGATACCAAGGTATACTGCCGACGATATACTCGTACAAACCTATCGTCATATAGGCATCGTAATAGTTGGGATCGAAACTGAGAATTTGGCGGTCGCAGTCGTAGGCTTTGTTTCCGTAGCTGAATGCCTTGTGCAGGCTGTGGTCGACTGTCATTGAGAAGGACGCCAGAATGCCGTAAGAGGCCCCGAGGAAATAGAGTGCGTCGGCGCTCTTGGGGTTCTTCACCAGTATCTTCTGCGTCAGATCTTGACATTCCTGCAAATGGTCGAAGAACGCTTTGCGCCGCGCGGGCGGCATCATCTGTTTAGTTTCTTTGGTGAAAAAGGATGGCGAGATGAATAAATCAAGATCCAGGTCCTGCCGGCGGAACAGCTCCCGGAGCCAGTCAATAATGCCGAGATAAAGCGGGGGTGCGGGATGCCGCGGATTCTCCTTGTTCAGTGCGATAAACACCCGCTCTGCCTTATCATAGTCAAGGTTGTAGACGCCCTCGAAGCCCGGGCGAGCCTGGTCCATGAACAAGGGGTCCCTCAGGCTCTGCGCAGGAAGCGGCGCCAGAAGGAAGCAGGCCGCCAGACATTCGGCAATACGTTTGCGGCGGTTGATGCGCAGCCATCTGCCGATAAGCAAGTGCGACTCCGTACGCCGCGATGTTGCGGCTATGGAAACGTCTTAGCGCCGCTTAAGGCGCTCATCCACGATTAGAGATCAGCCAGTACTCACGTTTCGCTGTGGGTCCCTCGTAATTTTCGCATGGAATGTCAAATTCCCTTCGATCATTTGTGGCACCTCCGAGAAGGGGCAGCATAGCCACATCCGACATTTACCACCAAGACACAAAGACCCTAAGACGCCAAGAAATCAAGGATTATGCCTTTTGGCGCCTTGGCG
>JBEKYG010000395.1:0-5435 GCA_049511215.1 Acidobacteriota bacterium
CGCCAATGCCCCGATGCCGCCGATCTGAATTCCTATGGAGCTGAAGTTGGCAAATCCGCACAGTGCGAAGGTGGCAATGGTGAACGAACGCGGGTCGAGGATCGTCTTCATCGGCCCGAGCTGAGAAAACGCCACCAGCTCGTTCATTACCATGCGCGTGCCCAGCAGATTGCCGACGTTGACACAGTCTTTCCAAGGAACCCCGATCACGAAGGCCACGGGAGCGAAAATGTGCCCAAAGATGGATTGCAGGTCGGCCGGGAACCAGGCAAGCCCGACCCTGGTGAGGCTGTTATGAATGCCGCCCAGTATGCCGTTGGTAAGCGCGATCAGTGCCAGGAACGAAACGAGCATTGCGCCCACGTTTAGCGCCAGATGCAGGCCGTCGGTCGTCCCGCGCGAAATCGCTCCCAGCACGTTGGCATCCTTCGGCATTTCCACCGAATTCAGGTCCAACCCGGGCGAAGCGGGACCAGCGGCTTCAGCCGGACCTTTGCTCCCGGTCAGCGGTGTTTCGGTCTCCGGCACGAACATCTTTGCAAGCAGAATTGTTCCGGGCGCGGTCATGATTACGGCCGCGAGCAGGTGCTTGGCCTCGATGCCGTACAGAATGTAGGCGCCCATGATGCCGCCGGAAACATGCGCCATGCCTGCCGTCATGATGGTCATCAACTCGGACCTGGTGATGCTTGGCAGAAAAGGACGAATTGAAAGTGGGGCCTCCGTCTGGCCCATGAAGATGCTTGCGGCCACATCGAGCGATTCGGCGCCGCTGGCACCCATCAACCTCATTACCTTCGCAACCTGCTTGATCACGAACTGCATGATGCCGAAATGGTAGAGAATGGCGAAGAAAGCGGAGATAAAGATGATCGTGGTCAACACCTGAAACGCAAAAACCATGCCGAATTTGCCGCCACTCTTGCCCAGTTCGCCGAAAACAAATTCGGAACCGGCAAAGGAGTAGGCCAGCAGCTTGTTGACTGCATCCCCTGCCACCTGCAAGGCACCGCGGCCCGCATCCAACCGGAGTACCAGCACGGCGAAGGTGAACTGCAAGCCAAGTCCCCAGAGGACCGTCTTAACCCGTATTGCACGCCGATTGGTTGAGAAGGCGTACGCCAGGCTCATCATCGTCAGAAGGCCGACAAATCCCATCAAACGGGCCATGCGTTTTCTCCCTATTGCGCACCCGATGCGCACTCACTGGGCGCATCCGGGCCGGCTTGAGGTTTCCCTTCGATTACCTGCCTGACCAGGGGCCGAGGAACATGCCGGGCGTCATTCGTTACGAGGAAGGCATGTTCCAGCATAGTGCGCGCCTCGGATAGCCGCGCATCGGAGTTGTAGTGTATCGTCAGCATCGATTCACCCGCCGCCACGGGATCTCCGACCTTCTTGTGGAGCACCAATCCGACCGCGGGATCCACAGGATCTTCCCTCTTTTCGCGGCCGCCGCCGAGCACAATCCCAGCGATCCCAACTTGCTCGCAGGCGATTTCGGCAATGTAGCCGGCGCGCGGACTGACCAGATCCATCTTGTGCCGTGACTGCGGCAGGCGGTTGAGGTCGTCAATCACTCCCGGATCGCCGCCCTGGAGGCTGATAACCTCGCGGAGTTTTTCCAGTCCCCGGCCGTTGGCGATCAGGCCTTCGGCCAGACGCTTGCCTTCATGCACGCCAGCCGTGCGCTGACCCAGGTAGAACATCCACCCGGAGAGTTCGAGACAGAGTTCGCGCAGGTCTGGCGGGCCTGAGCCGCGCAGGATATCGATGCACTCGGCAACTTCGAGCGCGTTCCCGACCGCTCTGCCCAACGGCTGATCCATGTCCGTAATCAGGGCCACCGTCCTCTTGCCCATGCGCTTGCCGGTTGCCACCATCAGTTCGGCGAGAAAGACGGAGTCCGCTTCTTTCTTCATGAAGGCGCCGGAGCCTGTCTTGACGTCCAGCACAAGAGCATCGATGCCCTCGGCCAGTTTCTTGCTCATGATGGAAGCGCAAATGAGGTAGGGGCTGTCTACCGTGCCCGTCACGTCGCGCAGCGCATACAGTTTTTTGTCGGCGGGCGCGATCTGCGCGGTTTGGCCGATCAGGGCACACCCGCATTTCCCGAGCACGCGATGGAAATCCGCCAGGGACAGATTCACGCTGAACCCGGGAATGGACTCGAGTTTGTCCAGCGTTCCGCCCGTATGTCCCAAACCGCGGCCGCTGATCATGGGCACGAGCAGTCCACCCGCGGCAGCCACCGGCGCGAGCACGAGCGAGGTTTTGTCTCCGACCCCTCCCGTGGAATGCTTGTCCACCTTGCGCCCTGGCAGCGATGATAGATCCAGGACTTCTCCCGAGTGCAACATGACTTCGGTAAGTGACGCCAGCTCAGAGCGACTCATCCCGCGAAGAACCACGGCCATCAACCACGCGGACATCTGGTAATCGGGTATTTCATCCCTTGTGTATCCCGAAACGAGGAAATTGATCTCCTCGCGGGTAAGCTCAGCACCGTCGCGCTTCTTGCGGATGATGTCAACAGGACGCATTTTGAAAAACCCATGGGTCAGCAAAGACTGTCTGTACGGAAGTCCCGGATCAGAATACGAATCCGGACGGCAACAGTTCGGAAGCTCGGAGCTCCTGCACTCCGTTCTGTCCCTGGAACAGAACGATCGCGTTTGGCCCAAATTCGAAGATCACTTGGCGGCACGCCCCGCAGGGCGAACATGGCACCTCGGGGTTGCTCCACACGGCAATGGCCCGGATACGCATGCGATCGCCTTCCGCGGCTACCGCCGAGAAGATCGCGGTTCTCTCGGCGCAATTGGTCAAGCCATAGGAAGCGTTCTCGACATTGCACCCGTAATAGAAGGTTCCAGCTTCAGAGAGCATCGCAGCGCCCACGCTGAACTTGGAATAAGGAGCATAGGAGCGAACCAAAGCAGCTTTTGCCCCATGGAGAAGGGCTTCCCGCTGCTCGGCGGTAATTTGCGGCTCATGGGGAGCGGCTGATCGTTTTCCGGGCACAGGTTTCTCCAATTTCAAAGCGCGCGGCCATGGACTGCTGCGCGGCCCTTCTTTGCCGAGTGATGATTGCCAGGAGGCAAGAAGGAATTAGAAGTGAGAAAGCGCGGCGCGTCAAGTAGATTGAAGCCGTTTTCTGTCTGCGAAGTTTGGGCGGTGTTCAGGCGAGGCTTGAACATAGGCAAAGTACATTTGTCCTTTTCCCTGCAAATCTCGACCGGCATCAGGATTGTAGGGGAGCGCAATCCTGCCTGCGGGGCAGCTAGGAGCCAGTCCGAGAATTAGGAGGGGCCGCGTTCCGAGCGCCGCGGGGGCAGATGCAAGGCGGCGCGACGCAGGCGATGTCTCGGTACATCGTTGAGGAGCGCCAACGCCGCAGATGCCCCCGCGCCGCTGGAACCCGAAGGGCGCATGGGGGTTGCGGGGCGATCTCTGCGTTGCTCGTCGTCAACGATGTGCACGGACATCGCCTCCTCCTCGCGCCTTGAACTCGCCTCGCAAGCCCCATGCGCGCGACCCCTCCTAATTCTCGGACGGGCTCCTAGCGTGCGTAGTCTTGCTGTATCCCCACCAATTGATTAGCCGGCCGGGACGGATGCCCTTACCGCAAACCCGGCATACGCCGGCATACCTCGCCGTGATAGTCCGCATCGTGCACTCACCTTTTGTTCGAGGTCAGCCCGTCGGAGTAACTCGGCCAGGATTGCGATCCTGTGGTGGCGCTACCCCTGAGGCTGATATCTCCCGGCTGGAGGTGCCCAAGCGAATGGGCTTCCTCTTATTCTGTATCGAACATCAGGCGCGTTTCGTGGAGAAAAATTCTCAACGACGCAGGCTCTAAGAACGGCATAGGACTATGCCCGGTTACTTGATGGCCTTCCTGGCCTTCTCCGCGGATCCACGAGAGTAGTAGGCACAGACGCCCTTCTTGGCGTCGGGTTCGATGGCCGCCGCTTTTAACGCTTCCTTCAGCTTTTTCTCCGCAACTTTGAGTTCTTTTGCCCAGTTTGCAATCGTCTTTAGTTCTTCAGCCATTGTGCAGATTCTCCTTTGAAGGCGGATCATCGCACGCATGCTATCATGCTTGCAAGGACATCGAATCGGTCATGCGATTTATTGGTCAAGCGGCCCGAGAGTTCTGAAGGATGGCGGGAGAGAGGAATATGCCTCGGCGGTCTTGAGATCGGAGGAAATGGTTGTGACAAACCTGAATCATATGGTCGCCGGCGAGCGGGTTGCCCTCGTGGCGGATATCGTCGAATTCAATCCTCGAATGGATGCCCTGAATACTACCGGCGGGGTCTGCGCAAAGCTCCTGAAGGAAGTTGCATCGAAAATGCTCTGGGGTCGAGTTGGGATTTTACGTGATTCGTGGCACAACCCCAAGGATGCGCAGGCCGGGAACCTTTGAGAAGTGATGATCCAGAGTAATCAGTGTCGCGTTGATGCGCCGTGCACAGGCTGCAATTACGATATCCGTCAACGGCAAGATTGTTCCCCTGCGGTCCAGCCTCCAGGCCAGCTCAGAAGCACCGTGCCACAGAGCAGAGTCCGTTTGTGCTTCCTCAAGAACGTCGAAGAGTTCCGTAATCCTTGTCTTCTGGCGCGGATCGATCACTCCTCGAATCACTTCCGCCCGGATCACGCCGCAGATCGCGAGCTCACGAGCCCTGATCCAGGGCTCGATGATCTCCTGAGGCTCCACCCTCCTGCGCAACCAATCGACATAGATGGTGGAGTCAATGAGAAGCATGAGTCGGCATCTCCAGTTTGCGCATCTTCATGACGTCGTAGCCTGGCTCGATTACGAAGCCAGCAGGATCAACGTAGAACGGCTTCGCAAATAGCTTTCTGACCCTGGCCAAGCGTTCGGCCTCGGTGAGAGCAAAGTCGATGGTGTCCTTCCTGGTCTTGAGGCCGGTCAGCTTCATCAGGCGGCGGAGCTTTCTATCGTCAAGGTCAATCGTGGTTTTCATACGGCTAAGGATACTCCTATAGCACCCATATTTCAATCCGTATCGGTGGGATCGGGGTCGCACCAAAACAGGTTGGGTTGTTCCAAAAAGATAGCCCTCAGGCGCCCCTTCAAAATCGAGCGTAAGCTCGATTTTGGCCCTCCTTTTTTCGCTCTAAGCCTTTGTGGTCTGTAGCTCAGCTCAGAGATCCATCCGGATAGAGACCGAGAACTAGGAGGAGCCTGCCCCCTGGGTTGTGGGAAATGGGGACACGATATCTGACACTATTATTAACCCCTACGCTCGTGTTTTCAGAGGATGGCGGCACTCTCTTCGGGGCGGAAGAGGCATTCCGATCCTCCGGTTCCACTCCCTTCAAGAGAGGAAAATTGGCGACCGGCACCGAATTGCCACAAGCATGCTGGGGGAACGTTAGGCCCACCGGGCAGACCTCTACAG
>JBEKYG010000396.1:0-5426 GCA_049511215.1 Acidobacteriota bacterium
AGGCCACATCGAAGTTCGGTTGCCATTCGATTGGCAGCTGGAAACGCCAGGGTTCGATCCCTTCATCCCAGCTCGTGTGCACAAATGCCATGTCATCGCCGGCTTGCGCGGAAATCACAAGGCCGGAATCGTATTGCTCATAGGAGCAGCGGGTCAGATCGTTAGATGTGGGGAGCTTCCCGACCCGAGCGATGCCGTCGCGGTCGGTCTTCCCCTCCCAGTGCAGCTTGCCTTCACAGTCCCTGATCTGAATGGCGGCTTGGGCGACCGGCTTGGCGCTGTCCAACGTGGTTACCCAGACCAGCGAGGACTCGATTCCCCATTTGAAGTGGACGGAGAGGTTGGTTACCAGAACGGAAGTCGGAACGTACATCGGCTTGGGCTGGCCCAGCAAGGCGGCGCCCAGGATTTCGCTCTCGACCTCGACCACATAAAATCCCGGGGATTTCATGGGGATGCCCACGACTTCGAAGGGCTTGGAGCCATGGAGCTTGGGGATGCTGAAGGACTTCGCTCGTGTGCCGGTGACCACGCCGAACACCGATTTGTCCCGCTCTTCACGAGGCCGGTTGCTGACCTTCTTGATCCAAAACAGCATTTCATTCGCCGTGTTGGCCGGAACCTTGAAGATTTTCCCCTGAAGCTTGGATCGGACGCGCTCGTCCTCATTGATCACCAGCTCTCTTGGCGGATCAATGTTCTCCTGTCCTTCAACTACCTCCATCATGCGCCCGGCGATTGAGGGTTCGACATTTCTGAGCGTGAGCGGAAGCAGGGGCGGGTTGGATTTAAGCTCCAGAATGCCGAAGGGCGCCGCGAACTTGGCCAGCGGCGGATATTCGTCGGTCTTGACGGTGAGCGGATACTTGTCGGCATTGGAAAGCGCGCGCCCGGAGTCATCCTTTAATCCGGGAGGCAGCTCCACGGTAAACGTCGACAGCTCCGGGAACGGCGCCTTGAACGTCACTGATTCCACGAACTCGTTCGGCTGCCGTGAATTCCGCGCGGCTTCCTGTATCGGTGTCCACTGTTTGCCGTCGGGGCCTCTCAAAACTACCTTGCCGGCTTCGTTCCACGGAACCGGCGCCGAGAAATCCACGGTCATGGGCGTGATCGGGACGCATTGAGCCTGGGGGTTCTCTTTTGAGCAGACAAACCTGGCGGTGAACGGTCCGCGCGTGACGAACGGCAGGGCCTGGTCCTGCTCGGTAGCCACGCCGCTCGGCGATGCCACACCTCGTCCCCAGACCAGGCTGACTCGGGTGTTCGCAGGGAATCTCTGCCGCGCCTGGATCAAGAGGAGATGTTCCGGCGGTTTGCCATAGGAATACTCGGCCTTGATGATCCCATTTGCCTCGTTGCCGGAGAGGATGCGCACCCCTACCCGGTTGGCAATCCCGTCGATTGCGAAGGAAACGTGAGCGAGGACAGACGCCTCCGTCGGGCTGCCATTGAGCTCCAGCACGAAGATCTGATCCTCATCGATCTGTTCGGAGCCTTGGTACGGACGGCTTTCGATGATAGCAGGCCCGCCGGACGAAAAGCTGAAGGTGCGCTGTCCGGAGATATCTCTGCCTGCCAGCGAGCGCAGCCCCTCCTTGACCCGAAACTCGCAGCGCACCCCCGCGGGAAAATCGCGGTCAAAGTCGAAGACCCAGTTGCGGTCGTCAACCCAGCGCGCCGTCCCTTTCTCCGGGCAGGTGAGATCGAAGGGCTGGCCCGCCTGCGGATCGCCAAAGGGAACCATCGACTCCGAAAAGCGAGCCTGGACCTGGCGGATGGTCGCGACCGTGCCCTGCGGGGAAAAGGACTCGATCCGCGCCTGCTGCTGTGCCGGGCCGCCCGCCGCAGCTTGCATCACCAGTGCTGTCAGAATCGCCGAGAGCCATCGAGCTTTCATATTGTGTCTCTTTCAAAGATGTAGGTTACGAAGCTAACTCCGGGACGGCGGAGCAGCCGTCCTCACGGCGCATAACCAGCATCATAATGCAATGGCCGTGATTCGGCCAGACCCTGCATTCTATTATTGAGCTTTCTGTTGCACTATAATCTTCCCAGGGCCGGGACACGATGGGAATGGTAACCATGAAAACTAGAATCGAATTGTGCAGCTGGCTGCTCGCAGCATTGATCCTCTGCTGCGGCACGGCCGGACGTTCAGTCACGGGAGGCAATGCCATGACTCTCAGCATGAAAAGCTCCGCTTTCGCCCACGAGGGCGATATACCGCAAAAACATACTTGTTCCGGCGCGGATGTTTCGCCGGAGCTGAGCTGGAGCGATCCGCCGGCAGGCACGCAAAGCTTCAGCCTGATCATGGATGACCCGGATGCCCCAGGGGCGACTTGGGTGCACTGGGTTCTCTACAACCTTCCGGCGGAGACGCGTGAGCTGCCCGAAGGGGTCCCGAAAGAGCTGGAACTTAAGGATGGTTCACGTCAAGGCCGGAACGATTTCGCCCGTCCAGGCTACGGCGGTCCATGCCCGCCCAGGGGTGCCCCGCACCGTTATTACTTTAAGCTTTATGCGCTGGACACACGGCTCAACCTGGCGCCGGGGGCAACCAAGGCCGATCTCGAGAAGGCCATGAAGGGGCATATTCTGGCGCAGGCACAACTGATGGGCCGATTTAAGCGCTAATTTAATATCAGGCTCGGACAATCGTGAGTCGATCGCATGATGAAATCTTGGATCGTGGATTTCGGATTAGATGCGCACCAAATCTCCCGATGTCCGATGGTCGCTTTTTTTAAAAAACCAAGATCTAATATCGAAGGGCGCTTAATTATGGACTCCAGTTAGGACCCTGAAAGGGTCCAGCAGGAAAGCCCTGGGAACTGACGGAGAGCAAGGGATTAGCCCTGAAAGGGCGGCGCAGGCTGCTTCGCCCTTTCAGGGCTCGTCCCCAGGATGTTCTTGATCCCAGGGCTCACGCCCTGGGCTTTCCTGCCCCGCCCCTTCGGGGCTTAGACACTTGATTTGGCGGCACTACGCGGTGAGTTCGGTCACTCTTGGTTAAGCGCCATTCAGGTCTAGGGCCCAAAGCCCAAAAAGGGCTGGCTGAGAGCGATTCCGTCACGATTGTTCCTGCCGCAGGCTACTTTATTTAAGGGGGCGACTATGCTGACGGTGGCTACATGGAATATAAATTCGATCCGGGTGCGGTTGCCGCGACTCGTGGACTGGCTGACACGCAGGAAGCCTACGGTCGTCTGTCTGCAGGAAACCAAGGTAGTCGATGAGGATTTTCCCGCCGAGCCATTGGAGGCACTGGGCTATCGTTGCTTCGTTCACGGGCAGAAGACCTACAATGGTGTGGCGATCCTGTCACTCCTCCCCGTGACGGACGTGAACCACTCCCTTCCCGGCGACCCCACGGAAGCCGAAAGCCGCGTCCTGGCAGCCTCGACCGGCAGCACACAGATCATCGATATCTATGCCCCGAACGGCCAGGCGGTCGGATCCGACAAGTACGCCTACAAGCTTGACTGGTATCGCCGCCTGCGCGAACTCCTCGACAGCCACAATCCGAGCGAGGAGGTTTTGCTCTGCGGCGATTTCAATGTTGCCCCCGAGGACCGGGATGTCTGGGATCCCGAGCAATGGCGCGGGCAGATCCTGTTCAGCAGCCCGGAGAAGGCCGCCTTGAGCAACATCGTCGAGTGGGGCTTCACGGATGCTCTGCGCATGCACCACCCGGAGGGAGGGTTGTACACCTGGTGGGATTATCGAGCCGGAGCATTTCATCGCGGTTGGGGCGTGCGCATCGATCACATCCTTGTGAGCGCGCCTTTGGCGAAGCGGTGCGTCTCGGTTGAAATCGATCGCAACGAACGCAAAGGCGAAAAGCCCTCCGACCACGCCCCCGTAGTCGCGACGTTTGAATGAAGGACAATTTCGTGAAATTCGTGGCTGTCTTTCTTGGTTATCGCTTAAATTAGCAGCATTGGGGTGGAGCACAATCGCTCAAACAAAACAGGGTTAACATGCGGCGGAGCCGTGGTGCGCGGCATTCGCCATATTGTAACCTGAGGCGTTACGTGTTACAGTATTGGCGTGGCCATACTGAGCTTCCGACACAAGGGCTTGGAGCGCTTCTTCGAGCGTGGAAGCACGGCAGGGATCCAGGCAAAGCATGCCGGCAAGCCGCGACTGATCTTGGGCCGCCTCAATGTGGCGATTGGGCCGCGAGACATGGCACTGCCAGGCCTCCGATTGCACCTTTTGACGGGCGACCGAAAAGGCGTCTGGACCGTGAGTGTGAGCGGCAACTGGCGTGTTACGTTTAGATGTTCCGGCCCTGATGTCGAGGATGTGGACTATGAAGACTACCACTGAGTTAACCAAGAAGATGCATAACCCGCCCCACCCCGGAGAAGTCCTGCGGGGTCTCTGCCTGGAACCGCTTGGCTTAAGCGTGACCCGGGCGGCCCATGCGCTCGGTATCAGTCGTAAGACGCTTTCGAGCATCCTGAATGGACGCTCCGGAATCAGCGCCGAAATGGCTATCCGGCTCTCGATTGCTTTCAACACGACCGCGGAGAGCTGGCTGTTGCAACAGTTGCAGTATGATCTTGCCCAAGTTGAGCCAAAACGCCGATCGCTAAAGGTCAAGAAACTGGCAGCCGCCTGATTCGCCGAGCTTGGAAGGAGGGCCGCGGGCCGCCGGTCATTCAGGCCGTTCTGAGCAAGGAGGCCTCAACTACCTCCGGCACCTCAATGAGAACGAACCAGTCTTTCGGGTATATATAGTCTTCGCCGCTCTCATCAATGATCCGCAGGTCACCATCCTTCTCGGCATCCGGATCAGGAAGAACGCGGTAAATCTTGTGCGGCTCCAGCGAAGCTACATACCCCTCATTCTTGAGGCAAACAACAAATGCGGCCGCGTTCTTTTTGGTTTCAAGCATAGGTTTTATTCAGTCAAGGTATCGCTTCCTCTTGAATTCCTTCCTGCCAATGCCATGCGATTCGTATCAGTGGAGATCGGCCCTAACGACGCGTGCATTTTTCAGGCGGCCATGCTCTGCCGAACCGAAAGAGCGATCTTATAAAAAACGGTGATCATCAAAGATCCTATCGCCCAGATGGCCAGGGTAATCGAAATTTCCGGCGCCGTGGGCGCGTATTCGGTGACGGCTCCGAGAGGCGAGGGGATAAAGCCTCCCACGATCAATCCCAAACCCTTGTCTATCCAGAGCGAGACAAAGGCGATCCCGCAAGTCAGCGCCAGGGTGGTGTCGTTTCTCTTCGTGCCGGGCAAGATCAGCAGGACAATCGCGGCCAGTGCCAGAACAACCGACGTCCACATCCACGGGACGAGCGCGGCGTGCCCTGGCAACCCGGCAAACAGGTATTGGAAGTGCTCCATGTGCTCGGGGATCCCGCTGTAAAAGGCGGTGAAGACTTCCATCAGGAGGAAAAAC
>JBEKYG010000397.1:0-5413 GCA_049511215.1 Acidobacteriota bacterium
AAACCAGAGGGGGCAGCATCTTGACGCTCATTTTTGCCGCGTGCTCTTCCGCGCGCAGCCGCCGGGTCGTGCGCATGGATTCGGAAAAGACCCGCAGAGACTGCGCGATGCTGGTTCCAAAGCGGTCGGTTTGGACGAGCGCGGCCACGAGCGCCTTCAGGTCTTTGTTATTGGTGCGATCGCCCAGGTTGCGCAGCGCGTCCGCCCGCTTTCTGCCGGCATTGATCTCGAGGCTGAGAATGTTGAGTTCGTCGCTCAGCTCGGGGAAGCCCCGGCTCATCTCACGGCCGATGCGCATGAGCGCCTGGTCCAGGCCCATGCCGGCCTCGACGCACACCACGGTCAAGTCCAGGGCATTCGGGAGGGCAACCTGGATGCGGTCATTGCGAGCGGCAATCCTGCGTGTGAGCCAGATGTCCGGCAGGAGCGCCCCGAAGAATATCGACAACACGACATATAGAATCGGGTTGGCCCACATCAGGCGGAGCGCGATGAAGCCAAGGAGGATCAGGATGGCAAGGAGAACCTTGACCCCGTAGAACAGAACGGGACCGTCCTTGCGGCGTATCCCCGCCTTCACCAGCCGGCGCTCTTGCCTGGACATCTCCCCCGGGGAGCGAGGAACCAGTCCTCCCAAGGGCTTGATCACGCGCTCGGATCTCTGCAGATAGGTGCGCCATCCGGACTTGGGGACATTCTTCTGCGGGAGCTCGCGCCCGAGGCGTCTTGCCAGGTCGGGGGCGCCCAGCAGGGCAGACCCGATGAACAAGGCTGCGACGAGGAGCAGCGAACCCAGGAGTGCCAGCAAAAGCACAAGATTCATGGCGAACCCTCTCAGACCTTGGGTTGAGTGATCTTTCTGATTACGAGATACCCAAACAATTGTAAGATGACTGCCGCCGCGAGAGCTTCCTGCCCGAGTGGATCAGTGAAGAGACGGGACATGTAACTGCGATTCATCAGATACAGGACCAGCGCCACGCCTGGAGTCATGGCGACCAGCAGATACAGGCTCATTCGCCCCTGCGCCGTGTAAACCTTTACCTGGCGCATCAGCTTGAAACGATCGCGGATCACCCGCGACAGGTTGTCGAGGATCTCGGCCAGATTTCCGCCGGTTTCACGCTGGATCAGCAGCGCGGTAACAAAGATGTGCACGTCCGGGAGCGGCACGCGCGCAAGCAGGTTTTGCAGCGCGTCGCGCAGCGGCAGGCCGAGATTCTGCTGGTCGAAGGTGTGGCGGAACTCCGCGGCCACCGGCTCGGGCATTTCCGAGCCGATCAGCTGGAGGCCGGTGGTGAAGGCATGGCCGGCGCGGACCGCGCGCGCCAGGAAGTCGATGGCATCGGGGAACTGTTCTTCGAACATGGCGAAGCGCCGCTTCCGCTTGATCGCGACCAGGATAAAGGGGACGGCGCCGGCGAATGCCGCCAGGAGCAGCGCCAACAAGGAAGACCAATTCAACAGCAGGCCGACCAGGTACAGGGCGAGCGCCAGCGCGAACGAAAGCGCCAGCAGCAATCCGACCGTGATTTCAACCGCCGCCTGCTGCAAAAAGAGGTTCAGCCTGATGAAGGGCGGGATCTGATAGAGGATGCGATTGATCGCCGGGATCTTGCTCAAGACCTCACGGCGCAGAAGGTCCGTTTCCGCTTCTCCCGAAGGGAATGCGGACGCTTGCTGAATCGCCCTGAGCCTTGCCCGGAAGGCCTTGTCGGTTGCGGGCGCTTCGACCAGAAGGTAAAGCACGCTGATGAAGAGTATCAGGGTCACCAGGAAGAACAGGCCTATCAGAATAGTCAGGTTCATGAAAGCCACCTTGAGCCCTTTCAGGCCTTTCTCGAAAAAACATCCGCTGCGAACAGTTCGCTGGGAAGGGAAATGCCCCCCGCAAGGAGCCTTTCGCCGAACTTCGGCCGGATGCCGGTCGAGCGGAACGCGCCGCGGACCTTGTTGTTCTCGTCGTATCCCTGCCGTTCGAAGACGAAGAGCTCCTGCATGGTCACGGTGTTCCCCTCCATGCCGCTGATCTCGGATATGCTCATGAGCTTGCGCGCGCCGTCAGGCAGCCGGCTGATTTGAACGACGGCGTGAATTGCGGACGCGATCTGCTGGCGCAGGGCCCTTTCGGGAAGGTTAAAGTTAGCCATGGAGACCATGGTTTCGAGCCGGCTCAAGGCGTCGCGGGGGCTGTTGGCGTGAATGGTGGTCATCGACCCTTCATGGCCCGTGTTCATGGCCTGCAGCATGTCGATGGCTTCTTCGCCCCGGACCTCGCCCACGATGATGCGGTCCGGCCGCATCCGGAGCGCATTGATCACCAGCTGGCGCTGCATGACGGCGCCCTCGCCTTCGATGTTGGGGGGGCGGGTTTCCAGACGCACGACGTGTTCCTGCTTGAGCTGCAGCTCCGCCGCGTCCTCGATCGTGACGATTCGTTCGGCTTCGGGGATGTAAGCAGACAGCACGTTCAATAGCGTCGTTTTCCCGGCGCCGGTGCCGCCGGAGATTAGGATATTGAGCTTCCCCTGGACGCAGGCTTTCAACAGTTCCAGCATCTCGATGGTCATGGTGTCATTCGCGACCAGGTCCGCCGCGGTCAAGGGATTGACGCCGAACCGGCGAATCGAGAGGATCGGCCCATCGAGGGACAGCGGCGGGATGATGACGTTCACCCGGGAACCGTCTTTGAGCCGGGCATCGACCATGGGCGAGGACTCGTCGACGCGGCGGCCCACGCGCGAGACGATGCGCTCGATGATGCGCATCAGGTGCCCCTCGTCCTTGAAGGTGATATTGGTCCGGTGCAGCAGCCCCTGGCGCTCGACGTAGACCTCGTAGGGCCCGTTGACGAGAATGTCCGAAATGGTCGCGTCGGCCAGCAGCGACTCAATCGGACCGAGCCCGAAGACTTCGTGCAGGAGTTCCACGACCATTTCCTCCCGTTCCCGCTGGGTCAGGGGGGTCTTCTCCCGGCGCAGCAGGTCGCGGATCTCCTGGCTGAGGCGCTCGCGCGCGGTCTCTTCGTTGAGACGGTTTAAACTCTCCAAGTCGATCTCGTCGAGGATCTTGGCATGCAGGCTCTGCTTGATCTCCTGGTACTGCGGCGAACTGGTTGCATTGGGATGCGCGCCTGCCATTTATAGAACCTCCGTGCTACGAAAACATTCCGAAGAGTCCGCGCCGGGTCTTGCGCAAAGGGATCCCGGCCAACTTCTGCGCCAGTCCAAAATAAGCTGAAGCCAACGACGAGTGGTTCACGGCCACGAGCGGCTTGCCCGAGTTGACGGCGCCGATGGCTGCCGGATAGTTGTTGGGCAACCTCCAATATATGGGGTGGCCCAGCGTCTTTTCGATCTCCTTGCTGTTGAGCTCATGCCGCTTGCTGTTGCGATTGAGCACCAATCTCAGCTTTTCGCTGCCGCCGATCCTCTCGAACAGACGGATGAGCCGGTCGGTGCGCCAGAGGGCGGGCAGTTCCGGCGTCATGACTATGACCACCGCGGTGCTGAGATCGGTTACGACCTCCAACTCCTCCGGATTATGGGAACAGGATATGTCGATGAAGGTGTGGGTGTAGGCCTCGGCCGCCACCCCCAGCATTCTTGCCAGGGCATCAGGGCGCAAGAGGCCGGGACGGAACTCTCTCAGCCCGGGCAACACCGCCACCCCGTGCGTGTGACTCATATAAGTCTCCAGGAGCACGGGATCCAGGCGCTGAGCCGAGGCCATGGCGTCGGACACGCTGAATCCTGATTTCAGGTTGAGGTACTCGGCCGCATCTCCCACCGGGCTGCCCAAGTCGAGGAGAGCCACCTTGGCAGAGCGCGCCGTCGCCAGCGACACGGCTAGGTTGACGGCAACCGACGTGGTTCCGGAGCCACCCTTGGCCGCGGTGAGGCAATAGATCTTGCCGTGCGGCCGGTTTTCGGCGGCCCTCTGCCGTTCGGCGGCATAACGCTCGAGCGCCTGCGCCAGGATGGAAACCGGAACCGGCTTGGGCAGGAACTCGCGTGCCCCGGCACGCATCGTCTCGATGACCAGCTTGGAATCATCGGATGCGGAGGTGACGAAGAGCCAGGTTTTCGGCAGGACCTCATGCAGTACGCGCAGGGCCTGCAGGGCAGCACGGGGGTCCTGCATGTCGACCAGGATGATCTGGGGCTGCGCCTCGAGAAATCGGCGAGTCGTGCGATCGGCCTTCTCCGTGCAGTACTGGTCCCCTTCCACCTGGGTGAACGCAAAATGTGCCGCCTGCAACTGGCCGTGCAGAAATTCCCGTGTTTCTGCAGCGGGGGAGAGAATTCCCACGACGGCCCGTTCCGGATTCACGCTCTTGTCATTCATATTCTCTGTGTCACCCCGGCGTTTTGGCGTCCTGGCGTTTGCTTTTGTAACCGCCAGCACGCCAGGACGCCAGGACGCAAAGACGCCGAAACCTATTTTCGGAACGACTTCATCGATCGTTTCTCTTTTTTACCGGCGGCGGGTTCGACCCGGTTTGCGGCGGTGTTTCCCCCGTCTTGCCGTCAAACTTCTTGCTGTCCAGAAATGGCGCCGGGAAAGGCGGCGTGGGCGGCACCTGGCTCGGATCCAACGGCTTCACCAGTTTGGGCGTCACCAGCACCATCAGCTCGCTGTTGTTCCGGTTGGTCGAGCGGCTGCGAAACAGCTTGCCGATGACGGGTACGTCTCCCAACCAGGGGATCTTGGAAGCGATCTCGGTCAGGCGGTTGTCGATCAGGCCGGCGATCGCGAAGCTCTGGCCGTCGCGCAGGTCCACCTCGGTGTCCGCGCGCCGGGTAGAGATAGCCGGAATCAGGAAGCCGGAAATGGTCAAGGCATTTGTGAAATCGAGCGAACTGACCTCCGGCGCCACCTTCAGCCGAATCACGTTGTCGTCGAGCAGATTGGCGGTAAACTTCAGCCTGACCCCAAATTCCTTAAATTGAATGGTAACCGCGTTGAAGTTCGTTCCTCCCCCCTGCACGACGGGAAATGGGAATTCACCGCCGGCAAGAAAGCTTGCTTCTTTGCCGTTGACGGCGAGCAGGTTGGGTTCGGCCAGGATCTGCAACAGGTTGCGCTGCTGCAGGGCGCGGATCACGACGCCCAGATTCAGGTCCGATCGGAAGATAAAAATATTGAGGAGGTCGCTCAAGCCGAATGTGGCCGGAGTATTCGCGAGTGTTTGGCCGATCGCTCCAGACACGGAGCCCAAGCCCTGCGTAGCTGCTCCTCCCGAGGCCCCTGCCGGAGCCGCGCCGGCCCTGGCCGCGAGTGCGCCGAACTGCTGTGTCGTCGTGTCGCCGATCGTATTGGCTGCCCCAGTGCTGAGGATATTGATGCCCAATTGCTGCACCGCCGCCCGGTCGACTTCGGCGAAGCGCACCTGAAGCATGACCGTGTCGTT
>JBEKYG010000398.1:0-5407 GCA_049511215.1 Acidobacteriota bacterium
TGGCGGACGATAGGGACATTCCGATGCAGGTTGAGGTTCTGGTGTTTGAAGGCTGTCCTCACGCCGGCGCGGCGATCGCACTCGTCAGGGAAGTTGCCGCCCGTCTCGCTCCCGGTACAACCGTGGACCGGGTCGAGATCGACACGCCGGAGAAGGCGGCTACGCTGGGCTTTCTCGGGTCCCCCTCCGTGCGTGTCAACGGCTTGGACATTGAGCGGAGGAGCGCCAGCCAGGGAGCATTGTGCTGCCGGACATATTCGGGCGAGGGAGTGCCGCCCGAGTGGATGGTCGAGGCGGCGATTCTCCGGGCGTTGCAACCCCGGCGCATCCTGTTTCTCTGCGTAGCCAACTCGGCGCGCAGTCAGATGGTGGAGGGGATCGCGCGTTCTCTTGCGCCCGCCCAAGTCCGGATATGGTCTGCCGGTTCCCGCCCGAGGCATGTTCGTCCCGAGGCGATTGCCGTCCTGCGCGAGATCGGCATCGACATTTCGGGACACCGGTCCAAGTCAGTCTCTGAGATCCCGCCGGATGGGATCGACACGGTCATCACGCTGTGCGCCGAGGAGGAGTGCCCGATTTTTGCGGGGAAGGCGAGACGCCTTCATTGGGGCCTTCCCGACCCGGGCGCCATCCAGGGATCGGAGGAGGATCGCCTTTCCGCATTCCGGCGCACGCGCGATGAACTGCGCCGCCGCATCGCCGATCTTTTCGCCCGCGGGGAGCATGCAGGAGAACCGTCATAGTCTTGCGTTACGCAGGAACGGTAAATATCACGGCTGAGAACGCTGAGATCCCGAAGGGCCTATGTGGTTCCCGACCGATCCCTTTGAATAACGAGGAAATGCATGAAAAAATTCGTGGTCTTGGCACTTTCGACTGTTGTACTTCTGGCTGTCTACTATGAGGGTGGGGTGCCGAAGAGACCTGTCGAAAAATCAGTTCCGCCTACCCCTTCGAAAGCCTTGGTAACCTTCGTGGAACTCGGTTCGGTCAGCTGCATCCCCTGCAGGGCGATGCAACCGGTAATGCGCGACCTGGAAAAAAAGTTCGGCGATCAGATCCGGATTGTGTTCTATGACGTCCTTCAGGATGACGCTCCGGCCAAGGCCTACAATATTCGTGTGATGCCCACGCAGGTTTTCCTGGATCAGAATGGGCGCGAGTTTCACCGCCACGAAGGCTTTTATCCGCTCGCCGAGATCGAGAGTCTGCTGCGTGCGCGGGGTCTGAAGGAATAGAGCCTGATGATAGAAGAACTGCTGACTTCTTTGACCGCCGCGCTCACGCAATCGCTCCTGGCCGCTTTGCTCGGCGCGTTCCTGTGGGGCGTCATCAGCATCCTGTTGAGCCCCTGCCACCTCGCGAGTATCCCGCTGTTGATAGGTTTCCTGGCCTCTCAAGGAAAGAGCGGGAACCGGCGGGTGTTTCAGCTATCGCTCTGGTTTTCTCTCGGCATCCTGGCGTCCATAGTCCTGATCGGCGCGATCACCGCTTTGGCGGGGCGGCTCCTTGGAGATCTGGGAAGGGTCGGGAATGGAGCGGTAGCTCTGGTGTTTCTCCTGTTCGGGTTTTACTTGATGGACCTGCTGCCGCTCCAGTGGAGTTTGCCCGGCATGCCGACGCGGTTTCGGGGCGCCCCGGGAGCGCTCGTTTTCGGCTCGCTGTTCGGCGTCGGACTGGGTCCATGCACGTTTGCCTTCATGGCGCCGGTGCTGGGAGTGGCTTTCGCCAAGGCCGGGAGCAATCCGGGCGGCGGCCTTGGCCTGCTGGGCGCCTTTGCGCTGGGTCACTGCGGAGTGATCGTCGCAGCCGGAACCCTGACTCAGTCCGTTGAGCGGTACCTGGGCTGGACCGAGAACCATCAGGCACTCAAGTGGCTCAGGCGGCTTTGCGGGCTTCTTGTCTTCGTGGCCGGTGTTTATCTGCTGCGCCGGAGCACGATCTAGCGAAGAGGCCAGGAAATCTGACGGGGAGAGAGGAACATGTCGCAAAAGACTTGCTTGTTCCTGATACTGCTGCTGGGGAGCGCTGCCGCGAACTTGATATTTCCGGGTGTGAGGGAGAGTGGCGCCCGAGCGAGTTACGCCTCTCGATTCGATGCAGCCGGTGCTCCAACGAATCACACGGTCGGCATCCCCGAGGCCCCAAAAGTTGCGGTCTACTACTTTCACAATACCGTTCGTTGCGCGACATGCATGAGGATGGAAGACTACTCCGGATTCGCCATCCAGGCCGGGTTTCCCAATGAACTCAAGAGCGGAAAGATCGAATGGCGGGTAGTGAACATGCAGATGCCTGAAAACCGGCATTTCGCAGAGGACTTCAAGCTTCACATGAGTTCGCTTGTAATCGTCCGCTTCAAAGACGGGAAACAGGTGGAATGGCGCAATCTGGAGAAGATCTGGGACCATGTTGGAGACATAACTGATTTCGTGAAGTACGTTCAGAGCAATGTAAGGGCATTTCTGAATGCCAACTGAACCGGCGGCCTCTTGCAGCAATCCCATTGCTTCGTCTCCGGCACCTGTTACACCTCCCATGTCGGCGTGAAAACTGCCATGCATACCAGAGTTTCTCCTCCGGCCAAGCGGTGTCAGAATCCGTAGGCTACTTGAAGGAAGTAACCGGATGCTGATCTCGCCTGGCCGGTTTTTCTTACGAAATCACCTGGGAAGAAATGTCCCCAGCCAATCATGATCTCCGGCCCTTTTGCCGGCTGCCAGGAGAACCGCACATTGACTTCATGGCCCAGAGCCTTTCCCGAAAGCCCGGCCACATCCCGGCGCAGGGCCGACAGCCCCGTGGTGTACCAGGCGTCGCGGGCTTGATCCAACGTGAAGTAATGATGTTCCAGGGCAAATTTTGTAGTCCGGCCCGGGTTGAGGTGCAGGTCCCATTCGTAGTCCCGCAGATTGGACCAGAAGAAGAGGTTGAGATCCCCATAGAAGTTGATGTCCGCCCCTCCGAAAACACCGTCGAAGGTGCCGTGAATCCCATCCGCGGGATTGCGATCTCCCGATCCCCACGTGAATTGGCCTGCCAACCGGGGGCGCCATTTCAGTGGGAGTGTCAGGCCTACGGCTGAGTTAGTACCGAAGGCGCGTATCGTGTCCTTGCCATAGCGTCCAGTCTGCCCGACGAGCGATGCGGTGAAATCCAGCCATTGCCGCGCCTGCTTCTGGAACTGAAACCCGATGGAGTGGGATCGCAGGTCTCCCTTTCCGGACTCCCCGATCGTCTGGGACTTGCCGTCGTACTTTCCTGCGTAAAAGACGTCCAGCCTGAATGGCAGCCTCTTAATGCCGCCATAGACGACAAAAGCCGTCGGAGCTTTAAACTCGCGGTTGGGCCAGAGTTCGGGGCGGTTCTCAATAGGCCGGCCGACCCAGGCATCCACCCAAGCCCGCGAAGTGTCCATCCGCAGCAGCGCGGCGTCCCAAGCATTGCGCCCCGTATTGCCCCAAAGGCCCGGGCCGAAGATGCGCTGGTCGCCATAACTGATCTGCTGCCTCCCCACCTCAAGATCCAAAGGACTTCCACCGATTTTCTTCCATTCGAAGTAGGCCTGGCGAATGTCCCATAGGTCCTCCATGGGATTGCTCTTGCTGAAATCCTTGCGCTCCAGGCGGGTGCCCAGGGCATGGGCGTCGCGGAGCTGGGCAAAGGCCCGGCGAGCAGGATCGAGTCGCAGGTTGATGTCGAGCATGATGCGCGTAGGCAGGGGCTGGTCGGTCGTGCCGGGCTCATATCTGCGTACGTCGAATCCCGCCTGGTATTCATGGCGCAGCCGCAGGTTGGCGCCCAAATCAAGACGAAAAGGACCCAGGGGCATGTCCTGGTACTTTTTTTTCGCGGGTGGCGCCGGTTCTTTTCCGAGTTGGGGATCATCACAGGCAAGCGCCCCTGAAGACAAAAACACGAATTGCAGCGGGATTACCCATAAAAACCGGCTGAGCATAGTAAAAAGAAAAACGCTTATTGACTTAGCTCATAATTGCCCTTGGTCTACCAACTCGTCGTAGGTGATGGTCTCCGTAGATGCGCAACCCCCGATCAACCGGTCGAGAAGCTCCTCCTTCTTCCAGGACCGCAGGCTGTGCTCTTCGTATCGTCTGATGCCTTTGCCGTCCTCGGACGGCAAGGTAGCCAGCGTTATGAGCTAAGTCAATAAGCATTAAAGAAAATTCACCGGATTGAGCCTCCGGCCTCTCATTAAGGTCTTTCGTTAATGCTGAAAGGAAAAAACAATGCCGGCCATGGCAAACGTTCTAAAATCTCCAGGTGCCAAGCTTTATCCGGGCCACGGCAATGCCTACGATAAGTCACATCGAAGGGATAGACAACATGTCTTAAAAGAGGGCCTCCTCCGGAACCGGCGGACCGGCAGAATCCAGTTGACAACGTGGCCATGTTGCCACATACTATGCACCGGATATCGGAGGTCATGCATGAGGCGGAGCAAGGAGAACATCTTCAGGCAGCAGGCGCGGGTGCTCAAGGCGCTCGCGAACGAGTCCCGGCTGAAGATCATTGACCGGCTGGCACGGGGCGAGTGCTCGGCCGGCGAGCTTACGGAAATCGTCGGAACGGATCGAACGACCGTCTCCAAGCACCTGGCGGTGCTCAGGGCGCACGGGATCGTTCTCGACCGCCGCGAGGCAAATGTCGTATTTTACAAGCTGATGACTCCTTGCGTGATGAACTTTTTCTCGTGCGCCACGCAGGTGCTGAAGGAGCGGGTATGAGTCGGCATTTTTTTGTGGGCTCATGTTGCCAATGTGGCCACGCCGCCATATCGTGCCGGATGGAGAAAAAGCCGTGGAGATTCAGGAAGAAATGAATTTGGCCCACGGGGATGCAATCCCCGTCCCGCAATCCAGGCAGCCGCGCCGCGCGCTGCAGGCTCTTCTTCTGGCTATCGGCGCTGCGGCGTGGTGGTTCATCTATCGAAGCCTCGAGCCCTTCGCGCAGTGGGTCACCTACAGCCTTCTCTCGATTCCGGGCGGCCGACATCTCGGGTCTGCGGTCGAGTTCTTTATCTACGAAGCGCCCAAGGTGCTGATGCTGCTCACCGTGGTGGTCTTTGGCGTCGGCATCGTGCGCTCTTTCTTCACGCCGGAACGGACGAGGCACATCCTCGCGGGCAGGCGGGAGGCCGCTGGCAACGTGCTGGCTTCCCTGCTAGGCGTGGTGACGCCCTTCTGTTCCTGCTCGGCAGTGCCGCTCTTCATCGGCTTCGTAACCACCGGCGTCCCGCTCGGTGTGACCTTTTCGTTTCTCATCTCAGCGCCCATGGTGAACGAGGTTGCGCTGGTGCTGCTGTTTGGTTTGTTCGGCTGGAAGGTGGCCGCCCTTTACATGGGAACAGGTCTCGTCATTGCCATGACGGCGGGCTGGGTCATCGGGC
>JBEKYG010000399.1:0-5386 GCA_049511215.1 Acidobacteriota bacterium
CATCCGACATGCGCACGAGTTCGAGCGCCACGCTGACTTGGCCGGCGTAGTAGGTGCTCCCGTACGCCGTCTGCGGTTCGATCGAGGCGTGTACCGACCCCATAATTACAAAGCCGACTCCATTTCGACGCACCTCGGCGAGGTCGTTGCGGTCCAGTGCCGCCCTTACATTCGGGCCCACGATACCGCCGGATACGACCTCGTGGCCAGCTGCGCGTACAAGCTCCGCTGCATGCGCCTGCGCCATGCTCAATGGGAGCCTTTCGCTCGACTGGTCGAGATCGAGGAAAATAAGGACTCCCTCGGCGGGTTTGACCTCAGCCGCCTGTGTTTGGCCGCCTGGGTTCGCTGCCCCTTGGTTACTCTTCGTAATCGCCAGGCTGGCGTGGGATTTCACGGCACCGGGCGGTGAGGCATCTGCGTTAGGCTTTTCGGTGCGGGCAGACTTGGGCGGAGCCATCGGTTCCGCATCCCTCCTGCCCGCCGACACGAACGTTGTTGCTTTCGCATCCGGGTTGATGGGTGTCCCGGGCAATCCGGATGCCGGCATTGCGGCTTGGCTTGTGGCTGAAGATGTCGAAGGCGGCGTCTGCTCCGGCGCGCTTGCCGTCGTCGCGCCTGTGATAGCTGCCGTTGGGTTTTCCGGGACGCCAACCTGAGCTTTGCTCACAGCCACTTCTTTGTGAGCCCCCCAGGGTAGGCTGCTGGCCAGCTCGTGCAGTCTGGGCAGGATGCCGGGCGACCCGTGCAGTCTGGAGTAGGCCAGGCTCGCGCCCACCAGTACCAGGACAACCAGAACGAATACCAGCAGAGGTCCCTTTCCGCTGGACGGTTTCTGTGGGACAGGGGTGGGCATCGGAGGAACTTGTTGCGATGAGGATGGCTCAGCAAAAAAGGACATGGGGGCTTGTCCTGGAACCGCAACCGACGGCGTCGTGGCCCCCACGAGAGACTGCGTAGTATCTTTCTCCACAGTCGGCGCGTAGGCCGGCACCCCGGCTGCTGATATTACGCTCACGGCGGCCTGGGGCGGATCCAGCGCGCAAAGCCATTGGGCGAGCGTCTTACGCGCGTAGAGATCGCCTCGCCCGGCCGCACGCTCCTGCTCTTGAAAAGCCTCCAGGGCTGCCAGAACCTCCCCGGCGTTCTGATATCGATCCTCCGGGCGCTTGTTGAGACAGCGTAACACCACGTTTTCGATGTCGGACGGGATATCCGGAAGCAATTGCGTTGGAGGAGGAGGAGGCATCTGCACCTGGTTAATCATGATGGAAAATTCGCTCCCATCTTTAAAGGGCACACGCCCGGTCAGAAGCTCGAACAGGATGATGCCGAACGAGTAGAGGTCCGCGCGCGCATCCAGAGGCTCACCCCTCACCTGTTCGGGCGACATGTAGAACACGGTGCCAACCAGCGCCCCGCTCGCCGTGAGACTCTTGCCCCCCTCCACCTTGGCGATCCCGAAATCCATGACCTTGGCCACTCCGTCCCTGGTCAGCATGATGTTGGAAGACTTCAAATCGCGATGGATCACACCTTGCCGGTGTGCGGCGGACAGGCCTTCGAGGACCTGTTTGGATATCATGACAACAATGTGAGTCGGCAACGGTCCGATAGTACGGATGAGATCTGCGAGCGTACGCCCTTCCACGTACTCCATGATCATGCAGTAGGAGTCCTTATAGGGCTCGAACCCGTAAAGCGTGACGACATTTGCGTGATTTAAGTTGGCCTGGATCTTGGCTTCGGATTGAAAGCGCTCCATCTCTCTCTGGTTGGCCAGCAAAGACCTGTTCAGAATCTTGATCGCGACTTTGCGGCCGAGGCGCTCGTCTTCAGCCTGGTATACCGTCCCCATGCCGCCTTGGCCGATCTGAGAAAGAACGCGGTAATTCCCGATCCTCTCCTCAATCATACTCACCCCCTCCTCTTATGCGTTATTATATGCCAGATATCAATGCATTCGAGATTCGAGATTCGAAATTCGAGATTTTGGAATCTCGAATTTCGAATTTCGAATTTCGAATTTCACCACTGCGCTTCAGCGAAAAAGCATACTGTTAGGGATCGGCTGCTTTTTTATCTTCTTGCTGGCATAACCTACCTTGAGGCTTAATTCGCCGGTCTTGTTGAAATACACGACTCGAATCGGGTGCAGTCCCGCCCCGAGAGCAATGGCGCCCTTCCTTTCCTGCGCGCCATGCAATCCGTCGTTGTCAACCACAAGCGAATCGCCGATGTACAACCGGCTGCCGTCGTCGGAGTCGGTGGAGAACTCGTAAACATCGGTCTCAGGAACTTGGAGGAATCCAGTGTATTCGAGCCCGAAATATTCCGGTCTGTTTCGGAGGGAAAGGTCGAAATCAGGCGATACCCCTCCCTTCAACGGCTTGAGTGCCTTGAAGTCCGGCAGCTTATCCCAGTCGCCTTCGTAGTAGGCGTAGTTCATCCCGCTCTGCAGTACATGAGTTTTCACGGGGGGCAGCGGATCGACCTTTTTGAAGAGAGCCAGAACAATCGGGCTGACAGGATTGCCATCCCGGAAGCAGCGCGCCGAAACGAACGTGGTATCGTTCAAGGTGATTTTGCCGGTGGTCACCGGCGAAGTTGCAGTCGGGGCGCTGCCGTCGAGTGTGTACCGGACCTGGACGTTCTCTCGGTCGGTGCGAATGGTAATGTCGAGGTTATCAACAAAGATGGTAAAGTCGGCTTCAATCACCGGCGGATCATTGACATCTGTCTTGCCGGCAACGTCCAGAACCACCACGCTGTCATCGGCGTCCGGCACGGCCGCCGGGATACTGATGACGAGAGCGTCTTCCTTTCGAGTGACCGCCAGGGCGGTCTGCCGGCTGTCGGATAACAGGTATGCTTGTTTAGGTTCGTTGAAAATGCCGGGGACCGCGAGCTTTCCATCACTGGGCCAGTCGAAGACGTGCAGATAAAGCCGCGTGCCGCCGCCGATGGATTTCGAGGTGCATCGCCCCCAGTCCAGCTTCTTGAAGGGGCTGGCCTTGGTGGCATAAATCGCCTCGCCATTGACGCTCATCCACTGGCCAATGTCGCGCAGCCGCTCGATGCCGGTCTGGGGGAACACGCCCTCGGACGTTGGCCCGACATTGAGCAGGAGGTTGCCGCCCTTGGATGCCGTGTCCGCCAACATCCGGATCAGAGTTCTCGTCGACTTCCAATTGATATCGTGCGAGTTGTAGCCCCAGTGATCGTTCATCGTCATGCATGATTCCCAGTCCGCCCCTGGAAGCCCGGTTGGAGGTATCTGCTGTTCGGGAGTCCCAAAGTCTCCGCCAAACTCGCCTTCCTTCGTGAGCCCTTCCATCCCGCTTCTTCCGGCGCCCACGCGGTTGTTGATCAGAATCTTAGGCTGCAGGGATCGGACATAGTCGTACAGGTCGCGGCCATAACCCTGATTCCAAGTGCTCTCCCATTCCCCGTCAAACCAGAGCACGCTGATCTCGCCATAGTTGGTGAGCAGTTCCCGGAGCTCGTTCTTCATGTAGGAAATGTATCGGGAAAAATCCGCTCCCTGTGCCGGCCGGTCTTTCTCCCAATCCCTCCTGGGGAGGTAGTCGGGATGATGCCAATCCATGATCGAATAGTACCAGCAAATCTTGATGCCCTGCTTGTGGCAAGCGTCGGCGAGTTCCTTCAGCACATCCCGTTTGAATGGAGTGGCGGCAATATCGAAGTCGGTATTCTTTGAATCAAAAAGGCAGAAGCCGTCATGATGTTTGGATGTGATGACGATGTACTTCACGCCCGCCGCTTTTGCCGTACGTACCCACTCTTCCGCGTTGAACTTTACGGGGTTGAATTGCTGCACGAAATTTTCATACTGCGCGAGAGGAATTTGCGCTGTGGTGCGGATCCATTCGGCATGGTTCGTGCTTCCTTGCCACTCTCCTGCCGGGATAGAATACAATCCCCAGTGGATAAACAGCCCAAAGCGCGCCTCGCGCCACCATTGCATCCGGGCGTCGCGCTCGACCGCGGTCTCGCGCTGCGCCAGGGGGCCAGCCGCGGAAGTCATTACCAGTACGGCGAGAATCCCGACGCTGAACCACCAAGCTCTGGTTTTTATATGCGCCTCCTCGATGTGCCGAACGATTACGCATTTCTACCACGTCAGGCGCCGGATTTGGAGGAATTTCAGGGGATAGTAGCCCATGCGCCGGGGCGCACCCGACGACGCTTGAAAATGGTAGTCTACTTCTCCAGATTTACAGTTTGGCTCGTGATCGTGATCGTGATCGTGGTCGTGATCGGTATTTTGTAGGCAACAAGGGCCGATCACGATCACGACATCTGCGGAGACAGCTATTTTCGGAACAGTAATGTAATGGCCCCTCTTCAGAGAGTGGATAAGGTCTGGCTGAATCTTGGGATCTCGTCCGAGGAATTCTGACGCACGACAATGACGATTGACGAAGGTATGGCCATTCCATTCGTCAATCGTCAATCGGTCAGCGGTGGGTGATGTAGTAGTGCACCGCGGGGGTTACCAACAGAGACAACAGCATCGATGCCGCAATGCCACCGATCACCGCGATGGCCAGCGGCTGGAGCATCTGGGAACCGGCACCCCACCCCAAGGCCAACGGGATCATCCCAGCGATGGTGGCCAAAGCCGTCATCATGATTGGGCGCAGCCTGCGCTCGCCGGCTGCAATCATCGCATCCTCGGGCAAGAGCCCTTCGAGACGATACTTCTGATCCACATCGAGTAGCAGGATTCCGTTCTTGGCCGCGATCCCGATCACCATGATGACTCCCATGAACGACGAGATGTTGAAGGTCGTCCCGGTGATCAGCAGCGCCAGAAAAACTCCGGACGTGGAAAGCAGCGCGGAGGCAAGGATGGCCAGGGGCGCGGCGAAATCGCCGAACTCAAACAGCAGGCGGGATCCTACAACAAAGACAAGTGCATCGCCGCATTGACCAGGGTTATGAACAGCGATGCCTCAGCCCAGCACATCCTGGCAGCCTTGTCGGAAAAAGAGCGACAGGTTTTGGCCATCTTCACGCGCTACGGTCCCACGGTCCCCGGAGGCCTGCTGACTGCCGAAATGTGTGCCCGCGGTTTGGACAACAGACCGCACAAGTATCAAAACCTGGTGCCGTGCTACGAACAGAGGAAGAATGACCTCGTCCAAGGCCTGCGCGACAAGCTCCTCCTGATCGGCAACTCTTACGAAGAATATTACTCAGGCTACTATAATCGCCGCTATCCGAGATTGATGCTCCACCCCTCAATCCTGAAGGCGGTCGCGCCGGCCGATCCGTTGCCTTGGCATGCTTCAACCGCCTGTGATGAGGCCGAGGGCACCGGCCGCCGCTCCTCGGCGGAGGTCGCGCTCGACCTGTGGCG
>JBEKYG010000400.1:0-5376 GCA_049511215.1 Acidobacteriota bacterium
AAGCCCAGGGCGCAAGCCCTGAGTATTGACGTAGATCAAGAAGCTAGCCCTGAAAGGGCGGCGCAGGCTGCTCCGCCCCTTCAGGGCTGGTCTCCCGGATGTTCATGATCCCAGGGCTCACGCCTTGGGCTTTCCTGCCCCGCCCCTTCGGGGCTTAAACACTTGGTTTGGCGGCACTACGAGGTGATTTCGGTCACTCTTAATTAAGCGTCATTCGGGACTGTCCCCAATTTCGAAACCACCGTCTGGCGCGCCCGGCTCAAACCTTGAGTTTTTTGGCCGGAGGCGTGTTTAACGCGAGTTCAATCTCCTCAAGCACTGTCGGATCGGGCTCAACTCTCCGCGCTTGTGCTAGCGAGGTTCTTGCCCCATCAACTCCGATCTGACCGAGCGCCCACGCGGCATGGCCGCGGACGAGCGCGCTGCCATCGTTCAGGGCGCGAGTGAGCACAGGCACGGCCTCGGGCCTTTGCGAGTTGCCCAGGGCCACCACCACGTTCCTGACCAAGCCGTCGCGCTTCGCCCTGCGAATTGGGCTATTCTTGAAGCGCGCATTGAACTCCTCCTTCGTAATTTGGGCCAAATGTACAAGCGCAAACGGGTAGCTGCTGTTATGGGGCCAGAAAGCCCGTTCGGCGGTGGCGACGGCGAATCGGTTCCAAGGGCACACCTCCTGGCAGTCGTCGCAGCCAAAGATGCGATTGCCGATCAGCGGACGCAGGTGCCGGGGGATGGCCCCCTTCAATTCGATCGTAAGGTAGGAAATGCAGAGTCGGGCGTCCACAACATGGGGGGCAACGATCGCGTCGGTGGGACAGGCACGGATGCAGCGGGTGCAAGATCCGCAGTAGTCTCTCTCCGCAGCGTTGTATTCCATTTCAAGATTGAGCAGGATCACGCCGACGAAAAACCAGGAGCCTTGCTCACGCGTGATGAGATTACTGTGCTTTCCCATCCAGCCAAGCATCGAGTGGGCGCCCCAAGCCTTCTCCATAACCGGGCCGGTGTCTGCATAGAAAAGCCCGCGCGCCTCCGGTTCTTCGCGCCGAATGAATTCCTCGAGCGCGCGTAAGCGATCGGTCATCAGACGGTGATAGTCGTCGCCCCATGCATGTCGGCTGATCCTACTCCTGAGCGGATCAACGGGAATGTCATCGCCGGTATGGTAATTCATAGCAAGGATCAGAATGGATCGGACGTTGTTCAGTACCAGGGACGGGTCCTCGCGCTTGGCCGCCTGCCGCTCAAGATAGGTCATTTCGCCGTGCTGGCCTTGCGCCAGCCAAACGTCGAAATGCTGCCTCCAGGGCACGGGACCCGCAGCCACCACTCCCATCTTGAAAAATCCGAGACGGCGCGCTTCTTCCCTTATGCGCGTGGTGATAGAAGAGTTGTCTGTCAAGAAAGGCCCTCCGGCATCCCTAAAGCATACAACAACACCTCACCACAAAGCAGCCTGCCATCCGCTATCACAGATGTATTCATGAAGCACCCAGAACCGGTTTCGCGTCTTTCGTATGGTGCGTGGTTTCTCATGCCCTAAGGCAGATTGTGTTGAGGAAGAAAGATTCGGGGAGACCAAAAAGGCATGTGGTTTCCATGCAATCTTTCTGCTCTCTTGGTTGACTTTTTGTAAGGTCGCAAAATACCGAGATGCGGGTTACAATCTGCTGGTCGGATATCGGGAGTTCTCATGTGTAACAGGGTTCAGGAGATTTCGGAACGGCTCTACTCAGGCACCCGGATCGGTCTCGAAGATGGGCTGCAGCTCTACCAGCATGCCGACCTCGCCGAACTCGCCAGAATGGCCGACTGGGTGCGCTGGCGCAAGCACCCCGAACCGATCGTAACCTACATCGTCGGCCGCAACATCAACTACACGAATGTGTGTTGGGTGCGCTGCTCCTTCTGTGCTTTCTATCGTCCACCTGGCTCCGAGGAAGGCTACGTGCTTCCCCGTGAGGCGATCTTTGAAAAGATCCGGGAGATGGTCGATGCGGGAGGCATCGAGGTCCTTATGCAGGGTGGTCTGAATCCCAAGCTCAGGATCGAGTATTTTGAGGACCTTTTCAGCTCGATCAAGCAGAGCTTCAAGGTACACCTCCATAGCCTCTCGCCCACGGAGATCCTCTACATCGCGCACCTTTCCCGATTGACCGTTTCGGATACCATCTCCCGCCTGCGCGCTGCCGGCCTCGACACCATTCCGGGCGCCGGCGGCGAAATCCTCGCCGACGAAGTCAGGAATCAGATCGCGCCCCACAAGGAAAGTACCGATGAATGGTTGGGCGTGATGCGCTCTGCGCATTTCCTCGGGATGAAGACTACCGCCACCATGATGTACGGGTCGGTGGAGCACATCGAGCATCGATTGGAGCATCTGATGCGTGTCAGGGCACTGCAGGACGAGACAGGTGGATTCACCGCGTTCATTCCCTGGAACTATCAACCCGGCGGAACCGCACTGGGCGGCACAAAAACCGACGAGTTTGAGTACCTCAGAATGGTCGCGCTCAGCCGCATTCTCCTCGACAACATCGACAATATCCAGGCGTCCTGGGTCACGCAGGGAGCACGGGTCGCGCAACTTTCGCTGCATCATGGGGTCAACGATTTCGGCAGCACAATGTTCGAAGAAAATGTCGTCAAGGCAGCCGGCACGACATTCTGTATGGATGAAGCCGAAGTGAGACGCCAGATCAAGATCTCAGGCTTTGAACCTCGCCGCCGTAACACCTACTACCAGTTCGTTGATTGATCAAACCTCAGGAACAGATAGAAGAAACTCCGGAAAAATCTTGAGCTCACCGGGTTGCCTGACATCAAGAAGGGGGGCTAGACTCGCACCTTTCACTGGGAAGGTCCCCGGTAACGAGTCCTGCGGGGTGATGATGTCCATATCATCGAGGGGCTCGAGGGTGATCACGACCGTTCTCCTGACCCGGCAAGAAGATCCGGGAAGCGCATTAGTCTTCCAGACCATGCAAGTGCTTATAGCGCACGAAGCAGGGAGGACAAAATGTGTGGGAAAAAACGAGATCCGTTTCCTGGAATCCGTACCTACTCAGGTAGGCTTCCAAGTCGTACCAGCCACCTTCAACGGCAATATCGTCACGAACCTCTGCGCACACACAGCAAGCGCCAATTACCTGCTTTTCTTGCCACTGCCGTTCGGTACGTTCCATGTCAACCTTGTTACGCCGAAAATCCGTTAAGCCTAACTCCACCAGCGTCCACTTTTTAGAACAAACCGATATCTGATGGGAACTGGGTAAATCCCCAGGTTATATAGCGGAAAACCCCTAGGAGCGTGACCGTGAGGCTCCGAAGTCGCACTATGAATACAAACTCCTGGCGACGACCTTGACCTCCACGATGGAAAAGGAACTAAGGAAGGCGGGCGAGGCGGGTTTCGAGTTTCTTGGAGTAACCATTGGCCAGACAACGATCGGAGGAACGGAGGTGGTCTCCATTCTCCGCCGGACGCCGGCCAAGTAGAGGTCTAATTCGGGGAAAGTTACAAATGGCGCTTAAATCAAGGAGTCAAAGTGCAGTCCTAAAGGGCCGCGCAGGACAGCCCAGGGCACAAGCTCCATGAGCATTGATTTAGGTAACTTCCACCACGTGGACTTGGACCTGGACGTTCTTACACGCGACACATTTTCGAGAGCATCCTGATGGAAAGGGCCGCACAGCGCAGCGGGTCTCCCAAGGCGCAGCGCGGCGGTAAAAGCAATGGCAGGGACAGAAGCCCAGAGCACCTCTCATACTAATCAGTTCATAAATAGGTGGACATTTGATCAAAAAATGAGGATCTGGACGGAGGTCGTGTTCGCTTTGGGTGGCGATCATCGGTATCGGAATCGGGATCGCAGTCGCAATCGCAGTCGCTATCGGCTTTTGCAGACCCATACAACCGATTGCGATTGCGACGGCGATTGCGACTGCGATCCCGATTCCGACCCCGACGGGTATAGTGTTCTCCTCTCTTTTTGATGCCGCCCAATGTCCACCTACTTATGAACTGATTGGTAAGTTCTACAACATCGGCGGGTGAAAACAAGTCGCACGGCACATCCTATTATGGGCCCATGTCCTCATAAGGGGGTCTCATAGTTCTCTCAGTGCCAATAACAGTACTATAGGTATGGAGCATCCCATAGTTAGAGCAGCGAACCGAAAACCATTGGATATCGATATTGCCTGTCAACTCGTTTTCTATTTGATTGACCATTTGCACGCTGGATCTTTCTTCAGAGTGAACCCTGGAAATCAGCTCGCTTTGATCCTCATCAGTTAAGAACGAATAAACCGGGGCCAAGGCATACTTGTCCGCAAGCTCAACCAGATACTCTGGATAAATATCTTTTTCAGACTGTGATTCAATGACCACGATGCTCAGTTGAGCAAAAAGTCCCCCCGGTTTTAGCCTCGATAAATTGGGATACGAGGTTAGGACCGGGATCGCTATCTTGAAGAGAACCTTGGGCACAGTATCGAGGCTGGGAGACAACACCGAGTAGGTACACAGATATCTAACCAAACTTTTTTCGCTTGATACTGGTGTCAGCTTTTCCACGAAAAACGGATATTCAAGATGAACCGTCACAGTTGCAGCACGCAATTCATGGCGGTAATCCAAAACATTTGCTCTAAGCACATCTGTCCCTATTCTCTCTCGGTGGCGGTGAAGGATCCGAATGAATGTATCGATGCCACGAGCTTCAAATTCTCTTGAAATGCGCGCGCTAATCGAAATGTTTGCGACCGTAGGCTGCCCTTCCGGTTGGACTCTTGACAATGCCCTGATGGGAAATGGAAGATCCCCCATCCCCACGTCGACGAGGTATCCTGCTTTTTCGGACATTTCTTGTTCCTCCCATAGAATCTCAGAATGGCCATCGCGGATTTCGCGTGCCGTATCCGGCCTCCGGAACCGGTCTCAGGAATCCGCCATCAGAGAGTTAAAGAAGCCCGATCAGGGGTGCGGTCCGCGGGAATAGAGAAGCCGCGGGCAGCCCCGCAGAGCTCTTCGATTCTTGCGCCGGAGCGAAACTTTGTGGCGAGCCAGCACATCTTGATGATGATCAGCATGAGACGAGAGTCTAATCAGGCTGCGTTTATTAATTTCGATACGCTGCAGACTGCCGATTGCTGTCCCAGGCAGCTCGCGCAGGCAAACTCCACCATATTATACACTTCCTTCAAATCGAATGGTTTTGCCAGCACATCGTATCCACCTGAGTTTGGACTTTCTATCGTTTCGAGAATGGAGGATCAAGCACGATCTGCACAGGCAGTACTGGGTTACGGCCGGTAAGGTTCTGTGATGCTGAACCGGGTCTGGCGGTTCTAAATATAGATTTTCCAGACCTG
>JBEKYG010000401.1:0-5374 GCA_049511215.1 Acidobacteriota bacterium
ATGTGAGCGAAAAAGAGGCCCAACAAATCGTCGAACATTTGCGCAAACAGGGGCGTCCGATGTACAACGACTCGGTCTTGTCCTATGGAGAAGAAGAACTGGACGAGTCCGGCAACCCTATGGACGACCAAGTCGAGGATAGCTTATACAAGGATGCCGTTCGCGTTGTCGTTAGCGACGGGCGCGCCTCCACATCCCTCCTCCAGCGCAGACTCAGCATAGGCTATGGGAGAGCTGCCAAGTTGGTCGACATGATGCACAAGAATGGTCTGGTTGGGCCGGCGGAAGGATCGAAACCAAGAGACGTGCTCGTGGGTCTCGATTTTCTGGAAAGGTTGGAATGAATCAGAATGGGCATGGCCGATAAAAAGCCCGATAGATCGCAGCACGGCCTTGGCGATCAGCCTAAGCCCGCCACAAACTACGCGAAACCGATTTTCTGTATTTCGTGGTTTCTGAGGCGCGACCGGGAGGATGTCGGAGGCAACACCCTCGGTTATCGGGATTTCTTGACAGTACCTTGAGGTTTGCTAAAATCTTAGCAAGATGCCCCGTAGATGCGTTCCCTGGCGCAGACTCAGGGCGAGGCGAAGGTGGTCAACCGTAAAGCGGCGCACTGGGCCGCAGCAGCAATTTTGATTCTGTTTTACGCGGGCACCTCCCTACGTGGACAACAAACCCCTACCAAACCACAGGCACCTACCTTCCGCGTCGGCGTCGAAACCGTTTTCCTCAAAGTATCCGTTACCGATCCGCTGAACCGGTATGTAACCGGTCTTGAGAAGGAAAACTTCAAAGTTTTCGAAGACAAGATTGAGCAAAAAATCGACCACTTCATCCTGGAGTCTGCGCCAGTCAGCGTGGGCATCATCTTCGACGTCAGTGGCAGCATGAAAGATAATAACAACATTCAAAAGGCCAAAAACGCCATCGTTCGCTTCCTGGAATCAGGCAATCCCGAAGATGAGTACGCCCTAATTACTTTCAATGAGCGAACCACCCTGGTCCAAAGCTTTACGCACCAGAGCACGACCGTACGAAGTGAAATTGCCCTCAAGCAGGCCGGAGGGCGGACTGCGCTGTATGACGCAGTCTACATGGGCCTCGATCAGATCAAGACGGGCAAAAATGAGAAAAAGGCGTTGATCCTGATCACCGATGGCGAGGACAACAGCAGTCGATATTCCATTTCCGAGGTGCGGGAGTTTGCCAAGGAATCAGACGTTCAGATTTACGCGGTCGGTGAGGAGGGCCTGCTGGGCTATGGCCGTTCTTTGATCCAGGGAATCGTTTCACTAACGGGGGGGCGAGCCTTTTATCCCAATAACTTCAACGAGCTCGATTATTACATCGACCTCATACATGCCGAATTGCGCAATCAATATGTCCTTGGCTATAGCCCCACGAACAAGACCCATGACGGTAAATGGCGCAAGATCCAGGTCAAGCTGGATCCGCCCGAGGGCCTACCGAAACTGAGCGTCCACGCCAAGGAAGGATATTATGCCGCCAAGAACTGAGCTGTGCCGGTGGCTTGTGGCCATAGTATCGCTCGCCCTTCTCCTAGGGGCTTTATCCTCATCTTCCGCTCGCTCCTCGGTGTCGGACTATCAGAAGAAAACGGACCCGCAGGATAACCGGAAGAAGCCCGTCAAGCCTGAGTTAGCTTCCAAGTCCCCGCAAGAGAATCCGCAGAAGGATTATAAAATAGGGGTCAACGTCGACCTCGTTGTAGTACATACCTCGGTCGTCGACAAAACCGGTCAGTTTGTGAGCGGGTTGAAAAAAGAGGGCTTCAAGGTTTTTGAAGATGGGGTGAACCAGAACATCGTGTCCTTCTCACAGGAGGATGTGCCGGTCAGCCTGGGCATCGTTATCGACACTAGCGGCAGCATGCGGAATAAATTTGATAATGTCATCAAAGCCGCGCTGGCGTTTATCCGTGCCAGCAATCCCAACGACGAAGAATTCCTGATTGGCTTCAACGACCAAACCGAGTTGATCGAGGATTATACCAACGACATTGACTCGATTTCCGATGATCTCAACAATATTGTCGTAACCGGCGGAACGGCCCTGTGGGACGCCATTTACTTGAGCGTGCAGAAAGCCCAGAAGGGTTCCAAACCGAAGAAGGCGATCATTGTTATTACCGATGGTGAGGACAAGGACAGCTATTACAAGCTGGATGAGATGGTTGCCAAGGTTCAGGAATCGGACGTCCAGGTCTATGGCATCGGCTTGCTGAATGACATACCCGATAAGGGCCTATTCGGTCACTGGGCAAAAACCGAGCCGGAGAAGGCTCACGATGCGCTTCAGAGGATTTCCGACGAAACCGGCGCCAAAGCATTTTTCCCCAAGGACATCAGCGAGATCCATAGCATTGTTTCCCAGATTGCCTTTGAGCTCCGAAACCAGTACAGCATCGGTTACTTTTCTTCCAATGCAGCTCGGGATGGAACCTGGCGGCGTATCAAGGTCACCCTCGACGCACCCACCACGGCGGCGTTGCGAGTTCGGAGTCGCCTGGGATATTTCGCCCCCAAGGCTGCTACTCCCGGCAAATAGCGGTAAATCAGATTGACGCAGCCAGCGGGCCTGCGGGCGCAGCCCGAAGGGGCGCGGCGGCAGAAGAGCCTATGCTGAGTTGCCGTGCCTCGACGATGCGGAGCAGCATGGCCTGGGTCGCGGCGCCTTGCATCTGCCCCCGCGGCGCTCGCAACGCGGCCCTTCCTGATTCTCGGACGCGCTCCTGGTCCTGTATCCTCTGCCCATCGAGTCGGCAGGCGAAGAGAGCCTGGCCTGGTTCGTGGAGGGCCCTCGGCTTTTCGATTCTCCTGGCAATCAGGAACATGCCTACCTATAATGTGCCACGATTACAGTCAACCGGTAAATAAAGCTGCCATGTTGTTAGAACTAATGAACCTTCCCGCATTACCAATTCCGGCCGCGCTTCTTATGGCACTGGGACCTGCGATGTTCGCACTGGTCGCGTCCCAATCCTCCAAGCACAGCCAGCCTGGCCGGGATGAATATTCGATCCTCCGCAAGATATCCTCCATCATGAATCGCTCCGCGGACATCGCGACAACCTTGCCATCCTGCTTGGAGGAAATCCTTGCCGTGCTTGAGGTGGAAGCCGGCGCAATCCGTCTCTGTTCTGCTCCGGATGCGTTGCCTTTTGCCCTCTATCGCGGCTTCAGCAAAAATGTGATTGCTGCGCTTGAAGCCGCCCAGATTGAATGCGTCGCCGAACGACAACTGGTTCAGGGCAAACCTTTGGCTATCCAGGATCTCGGCCAGTGCGGCGCACAAACTCTGCTGGAAGCATTGCGCGTCGACGGGATCCAATATTTTATCCTTCACCCTTTGTGCTCTGGCAACCGGGTTCTGGGCACCATGATACTTGCGCGCCCCAAGTTTGACACAGCCGACAAGGTTGGAGAGACCTTCCTCTCTACTTTGCTGGAGATGCTGAGCGCCGCCATTGCAAGCGCCAGGCTGCGCGAACAGGCCGACAAACTGTCCGAGGATATGGTCGCGCTTCACGAGGTGAACAAGATTATCTCGCAGAGTCTCGATCTCGAAGACATCACACGTCGGATCGTCATTGAAGGGCGCCGCCTGGTCAAGACCAGGCAGTGCCACCTGTTTTTGCTCGACGAGCGCCAGCAACGCTTGATCGGGTCGGCATCCACGCAGGAAGGTCTGAAGATTCGGGACGTCGAGATTCCCTTGGCCGAAGACTCCATTGCCGTCCGTGCCCTGCTCCAGAGACGGGTGATCGCAGTCGAGGATATTCCCCGCCTTGAACCTTTCCACGCAAGCGTTATGGAGGCGATGCGTTGGCGGGCGGCGATTTTCGCCCCATTGATCGCCAAAGAGCAGGCAATCGGCGAAGAGCAGGCAATCGGCGTGCTGATCTGGAGCGACGAATCCGCCGAGCGTACCTTCACCCAGGAGGAGATCTTCCGGGCGGAGACTTTGGCGCATCAGGCTGCCATCGCACTTGTAAATGCCCGCCTGTTCCGAGTTGTTTCGCGCAGCCAGAAGGAGTGGGAAACCACCTTCGATGCCATGCAGGACTGCGTGTCGGTTCACGACACCACGGGAAAGATCATTCGCGCCAACGTGGCACTCGCAAGGCGACTGAAAACCTCTCCACCGAAGATGATCGGCAAATGCTGCTCCGAAATCTACAACCCGGCCCAGCTGAGCTTTGGCCCATGCCGCCACATGGACGCACTGCAGTCGGAGAATCTGGTGGTTGAGGAATTCGAGCTAGCCACTATGGGCGGCACCTTCCAGATCTCGGTCAGCCCCTGGTATGACAAAAACAACCGGCTGGTTGGATCCATACATGTGGCCAAGGATGTGAGCAATGAGAAGCTCTTGCGCCAGCAGCTCATCCAGTCCGAAAAGCTCTCGGCCATTGGCGAGTTGATTTCCGGTATTGCTCACGAGCTCAACAACCCGCTCACGGGAGTCATGGGCTACTCTCAGCTCCTTCAGCTACGCAAGGATCTCGACGAGCGGGCCCGCGATAGCCTGCTCAAGATCAACAACCTGGCCCTGCGTTGCCAGAAGATCGTGCAGAACCTGCTCTCGTTTGCGCGTAAACAGAAGCCGGAACGTACCCTGGCCAACGTCAACGACATTCTGGAGCGCACGGTCGAATTGCGTAACTATGAACTCTCGGTGAACAATATCGAAATAGTTCGCGAGCTGGACCGCAATTTGCCCAAGACCATCGCCGACGCGCATCAATTGCAGCAGGTTTTCCTCAACGTAATCACCAACGCCGAGCACGCGATGCTGCAAGCCCATGGTCGCGGCCGCCTTGCGATTCGTTCGCGCACTGACGCACAGAACAACCGAATCGTCGTCGAGATCTTAGACGACGGCCCCGGAATTCCTGAAGCACAACTCTCCAAAATCTTCGACCCCTTCTTCACCACGAAGGAGGTCGGAAAGGGAACTGGACTGGGGTTGAGCTTGTCCTACGGTATCATCAAGGAGCACGGCGGCAACATCTACGCGAGGAGCCGCCTCGGTGACGGCGCGACCTTCATCATCGAAATTCCAATCATCAGCAAAATCTCCGACGACGTCGCCATTTTCCCGCAGCTGATGCCCCAGGCTTTGCAGTTCGACAATCTGGTTCGCAACAAGCGGATCCTGATTGTCGATGATGAGAAATACATTCTCGACTTTTTCATCGAAATCTTCAAAATGTTCCCAATGCAGGTTGATACTGCCGGCGATGGCAGGGCGGCCATGGAGAAGCTGAAAGGAATCGACTACGATCTCGTCATCACCGATTTCAAGATGCCCAACATGAGCGGCCGCGAGCTCTTCCAGTGGATCAAGG
>JBEKYG010000402.1:0-5369 GCA_049511215.1 Acidobacteriota bacterium
AGTAATTCAGCGGTAGAATGCCAGCTTCCCAAGCTGGACGTCGCGGGTTCGATCCCCGTCTCCCGCTCCAACCGAATTTGAACAAACCGAAAAAGTCACATCAATCAGAGAAGGAACTTATGAGCATCTTGCGCGAGCTTTTTGGGCCAAGCAAAGATGAGATCTGGCGCCAACTGTGCTCCGAGATCGGAGCTAGCTTCGTTGATGGCGGCTTTTGGCATGCCAAAAAGGTCCAGGCCCGTGTAAAACAATGGACGGTCACGCTCGATATCCACACCGTCTCATCTGGCCGTTCTCACCAACACTTCACACGCATACGTGCGCCTTTCGTCAACGCCGACGGGTTCCGATTTCTGGTTCACCGAGCCGGTATCTTTTCGGAACTGGGTAAGCATCTGGGCATGCAGGATGTCGAGGTCGGGTTCCCGGATTTTGATCGCGACTTCATAATCAAGGGGACCGACGAGTCGCACCTGAGGCGGTTCTTTGCCAGCGAAAAGTTACGATCCCTTCTGCAAGCGCAACCCAGCGTACGCTTCGAGGTGTTGGACGACGAGGGCTGGTTCAGGGCCGATTTTCCCGAGGGCGTGGATGAGCTGCGCTTTCAGGTGAGGGGTGTGATCAAAGACACGGACCGCCTGAAACAACTCTTTGAACTCTTCGCTGTATCTCTGGATCAGCTCTGCAGCATGGGCTCCGCTTACCAGAACAGGCCCGATGTCGAGCTCTGAGTGGACTGGGCGTTGCACGTCAAGTGTTCTGAATCGGCGCCTTGGAAGAATCAGACCTACGCGGCTCGCCTCTCATAGCGGTAATGAAGACCGCAGACTTCTGGGAACTCGACCGGAGGGACGCGGATGTGATCCGCGTGGGTCAGCGTTCATCCGCGTCCTATTCTAAGGTTTTAGGCGCCTTGCGTTGCTGTTTTCACGGGCGCCGGAGCCGGCGCGGGAGCTGGAGTCTGTGAGTGGATCGTCGGACTGGACCGGCGAATCATATCGCCTTCGGCGGTGCCGATGGCGAACAGCCTGGTGGCTGCGGCGTACCATGCGGTGTTGGCTTCATGGAGCACGGCGGCCTGCTGATTCATCATCTCGGACTGGGTGCGCCAGTTGGTGTGCGCGGCTATGAAGGCGGCCTCCAGGTCGAGGCACTGTTTGCGGAGCGCCTGGAACGCAGCCAGCGTGTTGTTCGCGGTCGGGCTACTGCCTACCGGCCCGACCCGGATATGTGGACGGAGGATCTGAGGAGGAAGAAATGTCCACCAGGCGTAAGACAAAGCTGGTTCACGAGGGGCAATATGTCGCCGAAGTCGAAGTGGAAGTTATCGACACGGATCTCGCCTGGTCGCCCTATCTATCGTTGGAGGATGCCTATAAGTTGGACGATGTCCGCAGCGCATTGCGGCGGGGAGACCTCAAAACCGCGTCGACGCTCGCCCGCGTTTATTCCCTAACGCCCGTAGTCGCTTAGCCCGGGATCCTGACAAGGTTCCCCAATCTCGAATCTCGAATTTCGAATCTCGAATTAATGTCGCCCATGAAATGCCAAACCCTACAAGCCGCAGAAACACTCATCTTCGAGAAGTTCCAAGTATCGAGAAGCCCACGTTGGCCGCAGGCCGTTAAGGCCTTTCTATTCGAGCATCCCGGCTGTGCAGCTTGCGGCGCCACCAGCCAATTAAACGTCCACCACATCTTCCCATTTCATTACGTGGTCCTATGTGGTCGCCCCGATCTGGAATTAGACTTCAGAAACCTCGTTACCTTGTGCGTCGACCCCCAGCTGGAGCACCATCTGCTACTCGGACACCTCGATGACTACGAGAGCTACGATCCCCAGGTAGAAAGATTCATCCGCACTTACTACGGGTTTTCTCAACAGAAGATTCGAGAAAGGTCAACCTGGCGGAAGGCTCATGCGAACAAGCCGCATCACCTTGATCAAATGTCCGAGGAACAAAAGAGCCGCCTTTAAGACGATGCTGGACGCGAAATTCCCGCAAACCAATCCGCGTTACTTCGTTATTCTCGGCAATGCCTCATGAAACCTGCAATCACATGAAGCTCTTTCCTTCTCCGACCGACTTCGGCTATCCTTGGGCGTTCCGGAGACTGCCACAATGACCCAAAACGTCCTGTACTACGGCGACAACCTGGAAGTCTTGCGCCTCCACATCAAAGACGAGTCGGTCGACCTCGTCTATCTGGACCCACCATTCAACAGCAGTCAGGATTACAACGTTCTCTTCGCCGAGCACAATGGCGCGCGCTCCGCAGCGCAGATCAAGGCTTTCGAGGACACATGGCGCTGGGATCAGGGGGCGGCCCAAGCCTACGAGGAAATTGTGGAGTCCGGTGGCAGGGTCTCGCAAGTCATGCAAGCCTTTCGCCCGTTGCTTGGTGAAAGTGACATGATGGCCTATCTCGCGATGATGGCCCCGCGCCTCGTGGAGTTGAAGCGTGTGCTGAAGTCCACGGGAAGTATTTATCTCCATTGCGATCCTACAGCCAGTCACTACCTCAAGATGTTGATGGACGCGATCTTTGATATCAGGAATGTTCGGGCTGACATTCGATGGAAACGGACGTCAGCGCACGGCAATGTGCTGCTCAACTATGCGCTGGTGTCAGACGAGATTCTGTTCTATACGAAAGGCAAACGGTGGACGTGGAATCAAGAGTATCAGCCCTATGACCCGGACTATTTGGAATCACATTATGGTCAAAAAGATCCAGATGGGCGGCGGTTCACCACCCGGGATTTGACGGCGTCGATGCAACGGGCATCATCAGGCCAGCTTTATGCGTGGAAAGGCGTCAAGCCAGTATCTAGTCGGTGCTGGTCATTCACCATCGACAAGATGAAGGAGTTTGAAACGCAGGGATTACTGGTCTATGGGAAATCAGGCGTGCCTCGTCTCAAGCTGTATCTGGACCAACAGCCTGGAACGCCCGTTTCCGATATTTGGGACGATATTCCGCCCATCAATTCGCAGGCTCAAGAACGTCTGGGCTACCCGACGCAGAAGCCAGAAGCCCTACTCGAACGCATTATCAGGGCGAGCAGCAATGAAGGCGGCGATGTCGTGCTCGACCCGTTCTGCGGTTGCGGCACCGCGATTGCTGCTGCCCAAAAGCTCAACCGCTGCTGGATTGGCATCGACATCACGCACCTCGCAATCACCCTCATCAAACACAGGCTCAAAGATGCTTTCGGCGAAGATATCGCGAAGAGCTACAAAGTAATCGGAGAACCCGTATCATTACCGGATGCCGCGCAGCTTGCGACCGATGACCCATACCAGTTCCAATGGTGGGCGCTTGGTCTGGTTGGTGCGCGGCCTGTTGAACAGAAGAAAGGCGCGGATCGCGGCATTGACGGCAGGTTATACTTTCACGACGAGCCGGGGGGCAAGACCAAGCAAATCATCTTATCCGTAAAGGCAGGCCATGTGACAGTCTCGCATCTCCGCGACCTTCGCGGCGTGCTGGAGCGGGAGAATGCCGATATCGGTGTGCTCATTAGTATAGAGGAGCCCACAAAGCCGATGCGCGCCGAGGCGGCTCGGGCTGGCTTTTACAGGACGCCATACGGCAATCATGCAAAGCTGCAGATCTTGACAATTGGGCAGCTCCTCGAAGGCGCCCGCGTCGACTATCCTCCGCAATACGCCAGAGTAGATAGGACCTTCAAGAAAGCGCCAAAGGCGAATAAAGCCGGATTTGAGCAGGGGAATCTCCCCATGGTGGCTGAAACCGATATAGGGTACGGGGACTAGGAACAGGGGGGAAAATCGGCAGGGAAATATTTCCCAAAATTCCAGGCGATCCTCGGGAAGGTCGCCTCCTCTCGCAATTAAGGAAATAATTCCCTGCCATCGATTCTATGAAACGTGGAGACGCCACCCTATTTCGACTGGTGCAATATCCAAGTTATGGGTCATCCCGGCTCGGAATACGGTTGGACGTCTCTGGTTTTCTTATAAGACTATTCTCTTGACACTTATGAAGTTCCAATGTGATAAAGAACTTGGTCGCCGTAAGGTTACACAAGTTTCCCGCCTTGCAGCGTTTTCTCGGTGGTTGTTGGGCTGGCAGCGAGCTACTACGCATCCAGCTCATCGTTTCGCGGGCAATATTGGATCAATGGTAAGCGTTCGCCATTAGGGGAGAAGCACCCGGCAGACTGAGCTCTAATCCAGCCTATCGTCGCGCTTTCTCATCCATGAACATCAGCGAGTTCATTCGTCACCACTATCGACATTTCAATGCAGCCGTGCTCTTTGGCGCAGCTGAAGCATACAAGGCGCACCTAAATGCTGGCGGCAAAATGATGGTCGCGCTTGGCGGCGCGATGAGCACTGCCGAGCTTGGGCTCTCCCTCGCCGAGATGATCCGCCAGGATCAGGTGCATGCAATCTCATGCACCGGAGCCAATCTTGAAGAGGACGTATTGAATCTTTTGGCGCACAACGAATATGCGCGCATATCTAATTGGCGGGAGCTTTCGCGTTCCGAGGAACAAGCCCTATATGACCGGCGCATGAACCGCGTAATGGACACATGCATCCCTGAAGAGGCCATGCGGCGTCTTGAGGACGCAGTATTGGAGGAATGCATCGCAGCCGACAGAGCCGGTGAAAGGTTCTTCCCACACGAGTTGTTTTATCGCATCCTGCTTTCAGGCACGCTGCAGAGGCACTACCAAATCGATCCAAAGGACTCGTGGGTGATGGCTGCGGCCCAGCGGAGGCTCCCCTTGGTGATACCCGGGTGGGAGGATTCGACCGTAGGCAACTGCTATGCCGCGCGGTCGATTCAAGGGCATTTGAACAACGTTCATACTCTGCGCACAGGCATCGAATACATGATCGAGCTCGCCGACTGGTACTCCAAGAACGCCAAAACAATCCACATCAGCTCTCCCCCCGGTGATCGAAGTGGCGAACCAGTTGGGGTCGGGTCCGTTGGCTTTCTCCAGGTCGGTGGTGGTATCGCCGGCGATTTTCCGATATGCGTCGTGCCGATGTTACGGCAGAGCATCGGCCGCACAAACTTGCCGCTGTGGGGATATTTCTGTCAGGTCTCCGATGCCCCAACCAGCTACGGTGGCTATTCAGGGGCAGTCCCCAACGAAAAGATCACTTGGGGCAAGCTCGGGATAGAGACGCCCAGCTTCATGATCGAAAGCGACGCAACGATCGTGGTGCCGCTGCTCTTCGCTTATGTGCTGGGATGGTGAGTTTCCATAACTCGAATTTGTAGTGAGTATGGACCAATTGTAAAATGCGCGCCCCGCGTGCGCGCCCAAGGGAGGAGGTGCAACAGTGGCTACTGCCCTGCTTGTTATCGACGCTCAGAAGATCT
>JBEKYG010000403.1:0-5368 GCA_049511215.1 Acidobacteriota bacterium
CGCCGGCGCGCGGCCGTGCGAAGCCTGCACGTTGCCGATATCAAGGTAGTAATACGCGAAAACCGAGCATCCAACCGGGCTGACCAGAATGGTTCGGTCCTGGATCCCCAGATCCTCAATCGCCTCGGCAATCATCTTGTGCAGGACACCGTGGCCACAGCCGGGGCAGTAGTGCGTGACCTCCAAATCGCCGCCCTTGCGATCGAAGTGATCGTAGAATGTCGAGGGTTTGCTATGCTTGATTTCCCACACACTCGTTCTCCATCTTCTTAATGGCCGCCATGACTTCTTCTTCGGTCGGGATCATTCCACCAGCCCTGCTTAATAATCGCACGGGAGCCCTGCCATTCGCAGCGAGGCGAACATCTTCCAGGAGCTGCCCATAGCTTAGCTCTACCACCAGGACTCCCTTGACCTTGGCAGTCAGCTCACCCAGGCGTTTCATCGGAAACGGGAAGAGGGTGATCGGACGAAACAATCCTGTTTTCATCCCCGCACTCCGCGCTTCATCCACGGTGGCGCGCGCCACGCGGCTGCTGATTCCATAACCGACGAGCAGGAATTCAGCGTCCTCAGTCAGGTGTTCCTCCCAGAGGATTTCCTTTTCCTCGACTTTACGGTATTTCGCCTGCAACTTCTCGTTGTGCTGTTCCAACTCCTCAGGGCGCAGGTAGATCGAGGTGATGATATTCTTGCGCGTCGCAGCCTCCCCTGAAACCGCCCACTCCTTCGGAGGCTGTGGAGCATTCGGGGCCGGCAACTCCACGGCTTCCATCATCTGCCCCAGCGCCCCATCCGCAAGCACAACGGCCGGGTTGCGATATCGATCCGCCAGTTCGAAGGCAAGGATCGTCAGGTCGCACATTTCCTGGACACTATTGGGAGCCAGAACAATATTGCGATAGTTGCCGTGCCCGCCCCCCTTCACCATCTGGAAATAGTCACCCTGCTCGGGCCCGATGTTACCGAGGCCCGGCCCTCCACGCATGATATCTGCAACCACGCAGGGCAACTCAGCTCCGGCCAGATAAGAGATCCCTTCCTGCATCAGGCTAATCCCAGGGCCGGATGACCCCGTCATCGTCCGAACACCCGCTGAAGCTGCACCATATACCATCTGGATGGACGCAATCTCGCTCTCGGCCTGCAGGAATACTCCTCCAGCCCTCGGAAACAGCAAGGCTGCCGTCTCGGCAATCTCGCTGGCCGGGGTGATCGGATATCCAAAGTATGCTTGGCAGCCTGCCAGGATAGCGCCATTTACAATTGCGTCATTCCCCTTCATCAACTGCCTCATGAACGGCCTCCTCCAGACTCCACCAAGTCTGGCTGCATCGTTTCCTCCTTCCCCTCCTTCGCGGCCTTTTCGTCATCCTTGCGCACACACACCGTCAACGCTCCTGGTTCGGGACAGACATAGAAACAGATGCCGCATCCTGTGCATCCCGACCCGGAATACGCAACCGCATAATAGCCCTGGCGATTTAAAAATTGACTCTGGCTTAGGACCTGGGGCGGACACGCCACAACACACAGACAGCACCCTTTACACAGGTGAGCAGCGATTTGGACGTCGCCCCGATCAGTATTGCCCATGACTTCCTCCAACTGAAAACAGTAACTTGCCTATTTCCACATCAAGGCGAAACGGCACGTAATAGCGACTCAGGTAAATAAGGCAATCCGCGTTCCGAAACGCGCACGGAAGAGCGTCCCGGAAGTAAGATATTACTCTCTTAAAATCAATACATTACAAGAGCAGTTTCGTGGATTTGAACGCTCTCATGCTCCTCGTCAGCAAAAAATGTGCCATATAACCCAGAGACTGGGCAGCGTAACACGAATAGCGTGACAAGAGAAGTCCATATTCCGAAATCAGAATTCATAATCGACCGCGCCCGGAACCACGGTTCTGTGTTGGAAAGTGGCAAAGGAGGGCCGGGCAGCCCATTTCTCAATTTCCCGCAGATCGCCAATATCGGCATGGGGTTCCAAGGTCGCCATTCTAGTTTGTCGGGAGACTGAGTGGGTCTGAAATTAGGAAATGGGTATCCTGTCACCGGGTTTCTCTCTGGGCGGTATAACCCGTTCTACGTCTCAGCGGCGAGTTTTGACACAGGCGACAGTGGGTGGGTGAAATAGCTCACAATGATCATTTTATTTATTATCAATCACTTGTAGTCAATCCAGGTATAATCATCGGGGCCCTCGAGCTTGGCAAGGGAGTTGCATCATGCAATCTGATGATTGCAAGATCGGACAAAAGCATCCTGGTCGTGGAAGACGAGAAACTGCTGAACTGGTCTCTCGTGAAGTCGCTTTCGAAATGGGGCTTCGACGTTCACCCGGTCTTTACGGGCAGCGAAGCCATGTCGCAGCTCGATCGGTTCGGATTCGATATTATTCTGCTGGACTATCAGTTGCCGGATCTGGACGGACTGCAAGTAGCGCGTTGCGTCCGGAAGGCTCAGCCCAATGCGGTTATCTTCCTGGTGACGGCTTTTCAACTCAGCGAACTCCCGGTGGATGCCGGTCTTATCGATGGCTATTTCAATAAGCCGTTTGATTTTCAGCAGCTGCACCAGGCGTTGCTGAATACCCCCCGATGGTCTGGGGACCCGCGAAATATTGGTGGGTCGGAGTTCCGCATTTAACCCCAATATCGAAGATTCCCTCATCCACCTCACTTACCAACCAGTTCATAAGCAGGTTGACATTTGGCGGCCTCAAAAAGAGAGAAGAACACTATATCCGTCGGGGTCGGGGTCGGTATCGCAGTCGCAATCGCTGTCGGTTGTATGGCTCAGCAAAAGCCGATAGCGATTGCGACCCCGATTCCGATACCGATGGTCGCCACCCAAAGCGAACACGACCTCCGTCCAGATCCGCGTTTTTAGATCAGATGCTCACCCATCTATTGAGCTGATTAGTGAGTCACTGCGAATACCCTTATGGGTGGTCTTTGCGCCCAAAAGCAGAGAGCATGCCCCCTATTCTGGCGAATGGGCCCAATACTTACTTCTTCATGCGCTTGAAGAGGTCGTCCATACTCGAGGAACCAGCTTTGTTTTTGTCCGGTTGTCCCGGGGCTGCGGAGGTCGCCCCCAAGGATGTAAGCATTTCCTGGAGGCGTGCGCGCTGGGGATAATTCGGGTTGGTTGCCAGAAGCTTCTCCCAAGCCATTCTCGCTCCTGCGACATCGTTCTTACCATGAAGATAAACAATTCCCAGATTGAAGAGCGTTTGCGGATGGGACGGATCCACCTGCAGCGACTTCTGAAACTCGGCGATTGCCGCGTCGGCCTGTCCCAGGCTCCAATAGCAGGACCCTCGGTCGGTCCTGACACCGACGTTGGCAGGATCTATATCCAGCGCTTTCCCGTAGGATTCGACCGCCTGGCCGAATTTGCCGTTGTCATAATAGAGGTTGCCCAGCTCAATGAGAGCGTTTAGGTCCTTGGGATTGGAGTTGAGTGTCGATTTGAGGGCTGACTCAGACGCCAGGAATGTGGCGGGATCCATGGGCGGAGCCTGCGTCGGGGTGGGATTGGAAGTTGCAACCGGCAGTGCTGGGGAACCGATGGGGTTTCCGAGAAAGTAGTTCCCATAATACCCGGCTATCAATCCCCCGGTGAAGCAGACGATGCCAACAATGATCATTTTGCCGGCCGAATCCCTCACTCTTGCCGGCGCTCCCATCTGTTTCGGCGTCCCCATATCTGTTCTTTCCCCTATTTTCGGATCAAAAAACGATGAAGGATAGCTTTGCCGCTATCAACATCAGACATCAGACATCAGACATCAGACATCAGACCAAAGACCTATGGAGATGCTTTTGGTCTGAGGTCTGAGGTCTGAAGTCTAATCGAGGTCGATATCGCGGGTGGGCTTTTCTATCGGCTGGTCCTTGCTTTTCTTCAGTGCCTCTTCGAACCTCCGCTCGAGCAGTTGAGGCTTGGTCTTTTCGTCCTCAGCGCTCTGCCGGAAGATGGCTTCGCGGCGCTCCGCCTGCTCGCGCAGCAGTGCGCCGACCCTATCGAGATCGGGGGCGGCCTGGTGCCGGGTCGGCGGCGCTTCGTGTGCGACCACTTTTTCCAGGGTTGCATCGATAGTCAAGCGCGCGCCGCAGCAGGGGCACATCACGGAAACGCTGCTGCTTTTCGGTTTGGGCATAAGACCTCCCGCTCAGCTATGTTGAAAATGAAACTGAGGTAGAGCTCGATGCTACGCGTGGATCTGGATCTTGTCAATCATGCCTGCGTCAGACTTCAGACTTCAGACCTCAGACTTCAGACCTCAGACCCAAACCTAGCTTTATGTTTCTGGTCTGAGGTCTGATCTTTTACGCGCGCGGTTCCAGGAGTGTTGGGGTTGGGATGGATTTTGGCGCCGGCATGGAGGACCCGGACAAGACTACTCGATTGCGGCCTTGCATCTTGGCCGCGTAGAGTGCGGCGTCTGCTGCCTGGATGAGGAAATCGAGATCGGCGACAGTAGTGCTGTATTGGACCACAATCCCGATGCTGATGGTAAAGGAAATGGTTACGTGCGGCAGCTCGATCGGTGTGCTTGTGATGCAGGTCTGCAACCTCTCGGCCTGGGTCCTGGCGTCGTCGGCATCACATCCTGGCAGGATAAATAGAAATTCTTCGCCTCCGTACCGACCGAGGCTGTCATAGGTGCGCACCGAAGATCGCATTCTGCGAGCAGCCTCGCACAACACGGCATCGCCGATGCTGTGTCCATAGGTATCGTTGATGTCCTTGAAGTGGTCGAAGTCGGCCAGCATCAGGCACAAGGGGACACTCTGGCGGTTCGCCCTTTCCAACTCATTGCGCAACGCATCGATGGCGGCAGATCGGTTTAAGAGGCCGGTCAGGCTATCGTGAGTCGCCTGATAGCGCAGCGTTTCGCGGGCGGAAAGCAATTCCGCCTGCAGATCAAGAATTCGGCGGCCGGCGCGCAGGCGCACTTTGAGTTCCTGGGAATCGAAGGGTTTGGCAATGTAATCGTCGGCGCCGGCTTCCATTCCGGCGATCACGTCTTCCTTTTTATGCTTCGCAGTCAACAAGAGCAGATAGGTATAGGTCCGATCTTCCCGCTTGCGGATTTCCTTGCACACCTCCACGCCATCCATCCCCGGCATGATCCAATCGAGAATCGCGAGCCTCGGAGAATCGTCGCCCTGGAGAAGCCGCCATGCCTCGATTCCGTTCCTCGCCACCACGACGTCGTACCCCCACTTCAGCAGCGAGACTTCGAGAATGTGGCGCAAGACATCATCATCATCGGCGATCAGTACCCTCATAGTTTCACTCTTCGCAGCAATCCGGACGAGCAATTCAGTTCAACGGCCACCGGCGAAGCC
>JBEKYG010000404.1:0-5366 GCA_049511215.1 Acidobacteriota bacterium
CTCCATCCAATGGCCGGGAACCGGCAAATACACGCTGCACGCCCATGTCGGCGCCGGGAGTTTGACCCTCTTGGGCACCAAATAGCTTCTCGGCTTCCAAACGCTGAGTCTTGATCCGCGGCAGGGATCCCAAGCCAGGACCGTCCCCTCGCGCAACCTCTCGCGGCTTGAAACAACCGCGCCGCTGAATCGCAGCTCGAAATAGCCTGCTCCTTCGGCCGTGAAAACGGGTCAAATTCCCGGTATGCGCCGCTGCAGTGGGCCGATGTGGGTTCGGTGGTAGTCCAGGATGGTCTGAACCGTATCGCTCATTACCTTATGGTCCTGATACGGCACCTCATCCTCTTGCAGGAGATGTTCGAGCTTCCGGTCAATTGTCTCCTGGAACTCGAAATCCACTGAACGCACACCATCAGGCCGCAGGTACTTGCGAGTGAAGGGGACTTTGAACAACAAGTCGTAGGTGCGAACCCAATACCTGGATAGGCCATGCAGCTCCGAGATGTGGCCGAACTTGTGGAAGAGGTAGACATAGTTGTCCAAAACACTCCGGTCACAGATTATGTTCGGGTAGATCTTGTTCAGTTCCAGCTCCCGGCCGATGGTCGTTGTAAGAATCCAGGTCTGGGCTTCCAGACTGGTTTCCTCGTTGATTGGGAACGGGCACCTGCGGGCTATCTCATCGATGAAGCCGACATCCAGGTGTTGTTTCTTTAGTTCGTTACAAAGCTCGTAGGCAAGGGTCGTTTTTCCTACGCCGTGGGTTCCGATGAATGCGATCTTCATAGAGAATACGCTCGTCAAGAAATGAAGTAAAATCCACGACTCCTGTTTGCACTGGCACGATGCATCACAAGCCTGTCCGATTCAGACAGATTCTTGCGTATAGGGCGACAAGAGAGTGCCCCACCCCCCATTGTTGTGCCAGTTGCCCGCTTACTTCAAGAGCCTTTGCCGGCCGCTGTACACAGAATGGTTCGGGGCTGGACCCTTTCCGAGATCTTCTGCGGCGCTTGCCGACTCCTGGGCATTAGCGGCAACTTGCTGGGTAACCACGCGATTGGAACCCCATTGTCGCTGATAAGTCGGAAGTCGTACCTCCCGTAACGCGGCATTCTCACATTTCCGTGTTGCTCATACACGGGCACCCACTATAATAACTGTCTCCGGGTTGTCTTGCCGGATGCCTGGCAAGAGTGATGTGGCCGTTCCGCTGCAACGTCCCCTGGCATCATCGTGTCATGCTGCCCGGCGGTGGCGAAGACAGACACTAAGAGGAGGAACCGATGGGTACCCGAGGTCGCGAAATCGTCGGTATGGACGTCAATGAGCTACTCCTGCTCCTTAACCAGGCCTACGCCAGTGAGTGGCTTGCCTATTATCAATATTGGCTCGGCGCCAAGGTCATAAAGGGCCCAATGAAGGATGCCGTGGCCGCCGAACTCAACCTGCACGCCACGGAGGAGCTGAACCACGCTACTTTGCTCGTCACCCGGATCGTGCAACTCGGCGGTGTGCCGGCCACCGACCCCAAGCGGTGGTTCGACCTCAGCCCTTGCGCCTATGATGCTCCTGACGACCCGTATGTTGCCATCCTGCTCGATCAAAACATTGCCGGCGAGCAATGTGCCATTTCGACTTATAAGAGCCTCATGGATTCCACTAAAGACAAGGACATGGTGACGTACAACCTCGCGCTCACCATCCTGGAACAGGAAGTGGAACATGAGGAGGACCTTCAGAGTCTCAAAGAGGATCTGGATCTGATGGTGGCGAGAGGCAGCAAATAGTGAAGGAAGGCCATGCTCTAGGAGCCCGTCCGAGAATTAGGAGGGACCGCGTTCCGCGATCTCCACGGCGCGTAGCGGATGACGTAAACCAAGCCAATCCCCAGAAGCACTCCCGGCCACCAGAGTTCCGGGTGCAAATGCTGCAGAGCTACCACGCGCGCGGAAGGGTAGAACAGATGGTAGATGCCCGCCGCCAGAATTACTGTGCCGTAGAGTGTTAATACGAGGCCGATAAAAAACCAGATCGGGATTTGATGTTCCTTATCCACGCCCTACCTACCAGAAAATGATGTTGACGATAACCAGCACTCCCGCAACGACAGCGGCCCACAGCACGGGCCGCTGGTACCATTGGCACGGTCCTTCGTCCGGCTGCCGGGTTAACCCGTAAACCAGGCCTTGCAGTTCGGCTGCCGGCTTTGGTTTTGTGAACAGGCTGACGGCGGCCGTTACGGTCATGCACACCATCAGTGACCAGAGCGCGCCAAACATGTTCACCGCCATGTCCTTCGCGAGCGGCGATAAAGCGATGTTTTGAACGTGCTCCGGGTTCAGCGCCGTTGCGTCGAAGCGATTCGGGAACGCATGCACGTAAACAAAAATGCTCATCGAGGTGAGGATCCCCGAAAGAAAGCCCCAGAAGCCACCGGCCGGACTGGCGCGCTTCCAGAGCATCCCGAGGATGACCGCGCCGAATAGTGGCACGATGAAAAACATCACCAGCACCTGAAGATAAACAAGGATGTTGCTGAAGAGCATTGCGGCATACGCGGTCGCGATGGCAATGAACACGCCGATGATCGAACACCAGCGCCCCATGGCCACATAGTGGGCATCACCCGCTTTCCTGTTCAGCAGCGGCCTGTAGACGTCATAAGTCCAGACCGTGGCAAAAGCGCTCACGTTGCCGGCCATGCCCGACATGAAGCCCGCAATCATTCCGGTGACCCCAAGGCCCAGCAAACCAGGGCCGAGGTAGCGCGACATCAGCAATGGCAGGACTTCATTATAGCTGTGCCCTCCGGTAGCCTGGGCAACATTTTCGGGGACCAGCGTGATACCCATTTTGTCGGTGAGGATGACGAGGCCAATCAGTCCCGGCAGTGTGACTATCAGCGGCACCAACATTTTTAAGGCCGCGCCGATGATCGTTCCGTTTTGGGCGGCGCGCAGGCTTTTCGCCGCCATCACGCGCTGGACCTGGAGAAAGTCGGTGCACCAGTAACCGAAGGAGACCGCCACGCCGAGGCCGAACACCATGCCGATCCAGTGCATGCCCATGGGATTGTCGGCCGCAGAACCGAGATTCGCCCACAGGCTGGTGAAGTTTTCCGCCGGATGGCGGGCGTTGATTGATTCGATCAGTTTCCGCCAGCCGCCGGCCTCGATCAGCCCCAGGATCGGAATCAACAGGGAGCCCAACCAGATCAGGAAGAACTGCAAAACCTCGTTGAACACTGCCGACAAAAGCCCACCCAAGGCCACATAGACCGCCACAGTAATCGAAGAGACCCAGATGCTGAAGTGGATGTTCCACCCGAGGATGATCTGCATGACTTTGGCCATCGCGAACATGTTCACGCCGCAGACCAGGACTGTCATCATCGTGAAGGAGATCCCGGCCAGTGAGCGCGCTCCTTCGCCGTAACGCAGCTTCAGGTACCCGGGAACCGAGTGCGTCTTGCAAATGTAATAGAACGGCATCATCACGACAGCAAGGAACAATATGGCCGGGATGGCTCCGATCAGGTACGCATGGGCGCCCAGCATGCCGTACTGGTACGACATGGCGGACCAGCCCATGGTTTCAAGCGAACTCAGGTTGGCGGAGATAAAGCTCAGGCCCGCGACCCAGGCGGTCATCCTGCGGCCCGCCATGAAAAACTCTTCTCCAGTGATCGTGTATCTCTTCAGGTAAAAGCCAAGGGCCAAAACTGCTAAAAAGTACGTGGCGATGATGAGGATGTCTACCGGTGAAAGCGCTAAGAGAGTCTCACTCATGCAGGCGCCTCGCAGCAAGTTGATCGGCGGAGACTATCACGAATCCGGGACGCGACGCAAAGCTTGTCAATATCCCTTCTGCGATTCAGACACTGCAAGAAAAAAAGCCGCCACGGACAACACGAATGGAATATGGGCAGACGCGGAGATTACTCTTCTCTGTCCCATTCCTGCCCGTCAGAATTTCTGTCCCCCTATTCATGTTATTCGTGTTATTCGTGGCTATGCTTTTTCTCACTGTCTGAATCGAAGAATAGCCCTTGTCGTAAGGCAACGTAATTTTAAGGACTGGGACGGACCACGCCCCACAACTTCGCCGCCGCCTCCACTCGTTTTGAGCTCGCCTCGCATGCCCCGCGCGCGCGAGCCCGAGACTCGCTGTGCCCGCTCTGCGAGGGTTCCCTGGTTTTGTTCCGATCGAAACTTGCTTTTAAACCCCATAAGGTCGTGCTAGGCTTGGGCTCGTTGTATCCGGATCATCGGTCGCTTAAAGCAGTCTCCTCAGTGAGTTTCATGTCGTTTATTGCGTTGGTATTGAAAAACATCTTGCGGCGGCCTGGCCGCAGCCTCCTTACCGCCACGGGTGTTGCCATTGGGATCGCCGCTGTCATCACATTGGTCAGCCTCGCATGGGGGTTCGAGCGATCCTGGGCGGATGCCTACAACGCTCGCGGGGCCGACTTGATGGTCGGAAAATTCACCACGCGGCGCCCCTTGCCTTCTCCTTTTCCGGCGGCCGTCAGTTCTGAGCTCAAGAAGTTCCCGCAAGTCGAGGAGGCTGTGGGAGTGCTTACCGACTTGATCAGCATCGAGGATGCACCGGCTCTCATCGTCATAGGGTGGGAGCCGAACAGTTCCCTTTGGGGCCACCTCACGCTGCTAGAGGGGCGCTGGCCGGCGAACGACACCGAGCGCACGATAGCCCTCGGCACGGTGGCAGCAGAGATGCTGCAAAAATCGCTTGGCGATACTGTGCAGATCGAGGCGTCGCAATACAAGGTCTGCGGACGGTTTGTTAGCCAAGCGCTGACGGAAGACGGTGCGGTCCTAATGTCGTTGCATCAATTGCAAGAGGTTACTGGCCGTCAGGGGTTGGTGAACTTCATAACGCTCAAGCTCAAGCAGGGAGCCGGGCAAGAGGCAGCAGACCAGGTGCGCGCGCTGGTTCGTACGCGGCTCGCCGGGTTCGGCGCCTACACCTCGGGTGAGGTGGTCCAGCGCAATGTCGCCGTCCAGGCCGCGAAGGCCATGAGCATGGCGACCTCGCTGGTGGCACTGGCAATCGGCGTGGTTGGCATCATGAACACTGTCCTCATGAGTGTTATCGAGCGCCTGCATGAGATTGCCGTACTGCTGGCGGTTGGATGGCGGCGAGCCCGCATCCTCAAGATGATCCTGATTGAGTCGATACTGATCAGCTTCGTTGGTGGTCTGGCGGGAATGGTGCTCGGATATCTGGCTCTGCGTGCCCTGCAGCTGGCGCCCTGGTTCCGTGGTAAGATCGCTACCGACCCCGGTGCTATATTGCTGGTGTCAGCGGTACTGATCTCGGCCGCGATCGGGGCGCTCGGTGGG
>JBEKYG010000405.1:0-5360 GCA_049511215.1 Acidobacteriota bacterium
CACTCTCTTTACGATCGGCTTCCAGGAGGCGCACCCCCTTTCGCCTGCAGGCAAAATCTTTACCATGTTTATAGCTATATCAGGGGTGGGCACGGCCGTATACGCAGCCGGACGTGCAGTGGAGATCATCATTGAAGGTGAGATGTCGGGCTACCAAAAGAGGAAAAGGATGGACAAGAGAATAAGGGAAATGAATCAGCACTACATCATCTGCGGCTATGGCAGGGTCGGCCGCCAGGTGTCACGGACGTTTGAATCCTCCAAAGTTCCCTTCGTAGTGATCGACAGCAGGCCGGAAGCCGCGGCAGAACTCGAGCCCAGGAGCATTGCCCACATCATCGGGGACGCCACTTCCGATGACGTTCTCATGGAGGCAGGCATCAAGGCAGCCAAGGGCCTGGTTGCCTGTTCTGACTCCGATGTAGCCAATGTCTATGTAACGCTCTCTGCCCGGGCACTGAATCCGAATCTCCGCATCGTAGCCAGGGCGGCGATCAGGGACACCGAAAAGAAGCTCGTGATGGCTGGCGCCGACCGCGTGATCTCGCCTTATTTCATTTCAGGCATGCGCATGGCGGCTATGGCGATACGCCCGGTGACCAGCGACTTTCTGGATCTGGTTACCCATGGCGGCCAAGTCGAATTCAGCCTTCACGAAATGGCCGTTTCCAAGAACTCGCCGCTTGCCGGCAAGAGTCTTGAGGAAGCAGATATCCGGGGCGTGTCCGGCGCGATGGTTCTGGCCATCCGGAAGGCCGATGGATCTTTTGACCTGCAGCCGAAGGCATCGTCGAAAATCGAAAGGGAGAGCGTTCTGGTGGTGCTCGGAACTCTGGAACAGATCGAGGTGCTGGAAGGATTGGTTAAGTAACGAACTTGGAATCATTCGCGATTAAACAATACCGGTAGTGAGCTATCCGGCTCCCGCGGCTTTCAAGAGCTGTTCCATCCGGCGGGCGATGCTCTTCGCACGCATCAGGGTCGCAATGACAGCCGCGCTGGCCGCTCCTGCTTCCAGCACGCATCGTATTTGCTCCAAGCCGATGCCGCCGATGGCAACGACCGGTCTCGTAGCTTGGAGGCACGCCTGCCGTAGTGCCCCAAGTCCCACCACAGGGGAATGGTCCGGCTTGGTCGCAGTGGCGAAGATCGGGCCAAAGCCGATGTATTGCAGGGGAAGATGGTTTGACTGCCGCACCTGGGCCGGCGTGTGAGTTGAGAAACCAAGTAGCGCGCGGCGCCCGAGCACGGTGCGGGCTGCCATCGGGGGAAGATCGTCCTGGCCGAGATGCGCCCCGGCCGCTCCGCTGAGCAGAGCGAGGTCGCAGCGGTCGTTCACGATGATCCGGACTTCGAACTTGGCTGCATATTCCACGCAGCGCCGCATGTCGCTGAGCAGCTCGCGCAGCGTGGTATCTTTATCCCGGATCTGTATGAATGAAGCGCCGCCTCTTATCAGCTCACGCACAATTGCCAAATGGCTCGTCTTGCCCGACAGACGCTTGTCGGTGATCGGATAGATCGGGCAAAGCTTAAGTTTCATTGGTGTCAGCGCCGGGAATAGCGGTCCAAGAAGCGCGTGGTGATCCGGCCCTCGAGGAACTCCTGGTCGGCCAAGACCCTTTGGTGCAGTGGGATCGTGTTTTTAACGCCTTCGATGATGGTCATTTCAAGAGCGCGCTTCATTCGGCAGATGGTATCGGTGCGGGTGCCGGCATAGCTGATCAGCTTCGCGATCAGAGAATCGTAATAGGGCGTTACGATATATTCATCGTAAGCGGCCGTGTCGACACGCACGCCGCAGCCGCTCGGTGCATGGAACGCGGTCAGCTTGCCTGGGAAGGGCAGGTAGGTATCCGGGCATTCTGCATTGATCCGGCACTCCATGGCACAACCCCGAAGAACAATGTCTTCCTGACGGAGGCCCAGCTCCTCGCGTGCGGCAATCCGGATCTGCTGCTTTACCAGATCGATGCCCGTGATCATTTCCGTGACCGGATGTTCAACCTGAATTCGGGTGTTCATTTCCATGAAGTAGTACTTACCCCGCTCGTCGAAAATGAATTCAAGCGTGCCGGCATTGGTGTAATTCACCTGCCGCATCGCCCTCACCGCCAGGTCCCCTACCTCCTCGCGCAGTTCGGGTGTGAGATAGGTCGAGGGCGCCTCTTCGATCAGTTTTTGGTAGCGACGTTGAATAGAGCACTCTCTCTCGCCGAGATGCACGACATTGCCGTAGAGGTCTGCCAGCACCTGGAACTCTATGTGGCGGGCCGCGGCGAGGTATTTCTCCATATAGATATCTGAAGAGCCGAACGCGGCCTGGGATTCGTTGCGCGCCACTTCGATGGCTTCGGGAAGTTCCGCGGGCGAGTTTACCACCCGCATTCCCTTGCCGCCTCCGCCATTGGATGCCTTGAGAATGAGCGGGTAGCCTATCTCTTCGGCCCGCCCGAGGACAGCGGCCATCGGGCCCTTGATTTTTTCCGACCCAGGCACGATCGGCACTCCCGCTTCGTGCATGACTTTGCGCGCCATTTCCTTGTTGCCCATGAGCCGGATCACTTCAGGGGAGGGGCCGATGAATGTCAATCCGCATGCCTCGCACAGCTCCGCGAAGTACGCACTCTCTGCCAGAAATCCGTAACCGGGATGGATGGCATCAGCGTTGGTGATCTCGGCCGCGCTGATTACGGCCGGGATATTGAGGTAACTCTCTGCACTCGGGGGAGGCCCGATGCATACAGCTTCGTCGGCGAAGCGCACGTGCAGGGAGTGCTGATCGGCTGTCGAGTAAACAGCCACTGTGGGGATGTCGAGGTCCTTGCAGGCGCAGATGATCCGAAGCGCGATCTCACCACGATTCGCTATCAGAATCTTATGGAACATGAAAGGCACGCCTATTTACGCGGTCTGATGCCGAAAAGTTTCTGTCCAAACTCGACAGGATGGCCGTTTTCGACATAGATTTCCGCCACTTCGCCGGCAGCATCGGATGGGATCTCGTTCATGAGCTTCATCGCTTCGACAATGCATAGAGTCGTACCCACCTCGACCTTGGCGCCGATTTTGACGTAAGCGTCCACGGTTGGCGAGGGCGCGCGGTAGAATGTCCCGACGATAGGCGAGGTGATATAGTGCAGCCCCTCGTCCGGTGTCATATCTTCTCTAGGGGCGATTGGGGGCGCGAAAGCTCCTGCCATGGACGCTATGGTCTCCCGCCCGGCTGTGACCTGTCTGGCATAAACTGGAGCGACTGAGGTAGTGGACCCCTCAGCAGGGGCAATCCCCCTGCGCAGCCTTACCCGTGTCCCCGTGTGTTCCAGCTCGAACTCGCTGATGTCGCTCTGCAAGATGTCTCGTATGAGATCTTTGACTTCCTTGATATTCATGAAACGCTTCCTATGGCACGATCGGTCCCTTGGTGTGTTCGGTCGCCACCTCACGCCGCAAGGCGCGATCCATTTCCAAGATACGCCAAAAATTCCTATTTCCCCAATTGCTTATAATACGTGAAGCTTGGGACATTGGGGGACACATTCGGATACTGCGATGGTGTCGAAGGATTTTTTTTGGGCTCTGGCGATGGCAACTGGAATTCCAGTTCGCCCGCCGGCTCTCTACCCGGATGCCCGTTGTAACGGCGAGGATGATAGCATCAATGGGGAGGGTTGTCAAACCCAGCCGCGCTTGTTTTCTTCAATCTCATCAATAGTTTTGATGAGATCACGCCGCGCCTGGTCCCCCGACCTCCGGCCACGGATCGGACTCATTTTGTTTTTGTGCGGGGTTCTGAGAACGGATTGGTGATCTAGTACCTTGCTATAATTCAGACCATCAGCTCATGCTCGAGAGGCTCGGCGACTCGTGACATCTCGAAGCAGGCCTTTCCATGATAGGCTCCCGGTTGCAAAAGCATAACGAGGAAGTAGTCAGGGGTTAAGGTCTGGAGCAGGATCTTTCCGTGATCGGTAACCAGCAGCGAGCTATGCAGCCCACCCATATCTGTATCAATGGTTACCTTCAGGGATGCCCGGCAGAACGCGGCGTACTCGGCTGCCAGACCCTCGGCCTCAGCTCGGAAGGACCGGCTGTCGGTTTCCAGCACAACGCCGTCATTGCCCACGATCATGGCCCAGCGAGCGCCCGCCCGAGCCACGAGTCTTGCAAGGATGGATTCAAACCGTAGTCGCCCTACTTCACAATCCTCGGGGTAATGAAGAATAGGACCTCCTGAGTGTTGTGGGTTACTGAAGTGTGCTTGAACAGATTCCCAAATATCGGCAACGACGCCAGGCCCGGAACCCCATCTACCTGAGTCTGCTCATTATCGATCAAGATGCCGCCAATTACCGTGGTTCCACCATCGCTTACCAGCACGCGGGTGGTGGACTCGCTAGTGCGGATGGAGGGAATCCCCCCCACCTCATGTGCGAAGTCAGGCGTGTTGTTTTCGACCTTCAGGTCAAGGACGATGTTCCCCTCGGAAGTGATCTGCGGAGTCACTGTCAGCGTGAGAGCGGCGTTCTCAAACTGGACCGTAACGGTATTGTTGGCAATGACCTGAACCGGGAAACGCAAGCCCTGAGTGATGCTGCCCGGACTGTTGTTCTGGGTTGTGAGTTTCGGTTGAGATATCAACTTCGCCTGTCCTGTGCTCTCTCCCGCTGTTATGGCCGCGTCGAGGAGGAAGGTGTCGAAGACGTTACCCACCGAGAGGCCCACGCCCCCAAAGGGCATCTGCGAAGGGATGTTCACGTTGAATTTGCCGGTATTGTTGGAGGCATTCGGGCCAGCGGTCACGCCCCCGCCCTGGTTAGGACCGCCGACGGTGACCCGGTCGAGGTTCCCCTGCACAAAACCAAACTGAATCCCGATATCCCGCGCGAAATCGCGGGTGCTCGAGACGATCCGCGCCTCGATCTCGACCTGGGGCTCCGGAACATCGAGAGTGTCGATAAGCTGCATTACTTTGTCGAGCGTACTGGGAATGTCCGTGAGCACGAGCGAACTCGTTCTTTTATCTTCCACAACGGTGCCGCGGACCGACATCTGCTCCTTCAGGACAGCGAGAAGGGTTTCTGACTTTGCATAGTTTAACCGCCTGACGCGCGTATCCACGTCTGCTGCCAGCAATTCCGCCTTCTTGAGATCCTCACGCTGTTTTGCTTCGGCCTGAATCGTCTTTTTGGTCGCGATGCGTACGACGTTGCCATCTATTTGCTTGTCGAGGTTGTTGTTCTTCAGAACCACTTCGAATACTTCGTCCCAGGGTGCCTTGGACATTTTGACCGAGGTGGTCCCCTTGACTTCAGGATCCACCACGATGTTAATGCCACCTTCGTCAGCCATGAGGCGGA
>JBEKYG010000406.1:0-5347 GCA_049511215.1 Acidobacteriota bacterium
TTCGTGGATCGGTACGAATCGACGAGCCGTCCTGACCTTTGGGACCGCAAGCAGGCAGGAGCGAGAGCGTTATCGCTATCGTGGACAGAACGCCTAGCCTTCCACGCTGCCGCGCGAAGATGAAGTGTTTTACTTCTCGGAGCATAGCAATCCTGAATCGTTGTCTGCCTAACGGTTTGGGCGCTCAGCCGCGAGCGGCGCGAGAGTCTGCCGCAACTCAGAGATGAGCCGCACGCGCCGCTCGTCGGTCTGCAGCGCCGTGTTGGGCCGCGTGCTATTTGCGCTCGGCCACAAATGTCTCCACCGACTCGTAAGGCACACGGGACTTTAGCAGGAGCAGCATATACGCCAACCCACGACCGATACCATCGAGCAAATAGTGTTTGGCTAACGGATTTTGCTGCAGTTCGTCCTCAGTTGCGCTACAGATTGCGAGGCGCGAAGTACATTCGAGCCGCAAGTGACACTCCGCCATCGCAGCATAGTATTGTCGATGTCGTGGATCGCTTGTCTTTTCAAGATAACCGGATGCCAACGCATTTTGCGCCACGCGACTAAGGACTCGATAGTTTGGTCCGTCGGGAAGCACGAGGCCTTCTCGTCTGGTCCAAGGGCAGTCGAGGAAAACAAGCCGCTCAAACTCCGGTGGCTCGAGTTTAGCGACAGACCAACGCGCCGTCGAAAACCACGTTCGTGTTTTGCCGTCGTGGTCCTGACGCATTGCGACGGAGCGCCCCGCCTCCGATACCGGAAAGCTATTTTCGGGATGCTTCCGGCAATTCCTTCGGAGGTACCAGGCATTGAATTCGTCTTCTGTTGTGTTTCGTACGATGTCCATATGTCAGGCGGCCCAACTTAGATTATACGGGTCTCGATAACTGGATAGGTCGCCGGTTGGCGTCTGCCTATCTCATCGAGATTGGATCATCAAGACGGCAATTTCGTTAATAATCAACTGGTTATGCGTAATCCAATTCGCGGCTTAGCCAGATACAAAGCGAGCCCCGCCCACTTAGCTGGATAATAAGTGCCGGGTGAGTCCTCCCGCCGCCCTCCATCTCGAGACCGGTGATGACACCTGCCGTCCCTGCATCGGCAGGCACCATAGTTTCAGCAATTGCCTTCTCCGACCTTACACATAAATGGTTCCATAAACAAAAGAATTACCTCAGCACTTCCAGGCATTTGATGAAAGTGCGCCGCTGCCGGCAGCGCTCAGAAACAGCCCCAAGAACAAACGTCTGGCTTCGACAGCATGATAGGAAGCGGCCTGAAGCGAGGGCTTTGATAAAGCCGAAAATTCGACGCTGTTGTGACGGAGGGATCGAACTGCCGACGTTCACTTGGCCGAGTAACGCGCAAAACCGTATAACTGGCAGGGCGTCCGAAGCGAATCGGCCCATTTCGGCCACCTCTCCGATAAGCCGACTATCCATGTGAGCGCCGTGAGCGGCTGCAATCGCATTTATTGTCACGAATCCGCTGAGCTTCCCAGATCGGAACTGCTTGGCGGGCCATGACCAACTCTCAGGGTCGGGCTCGTTTCCTGCGGAGACGGGCAGGTGGGCACACCTTTAAGCTCGGCCGATAAGCCGAACCAAGTATCTTTCCCCGGCAGCATTTTTCGTGTTTAAAATCGGGCAACTATTTCACCAAATTCCAGGCCATGACCGAACCGCCGAGCCGTTCCCGAAAATGGTGAAATAGTTGCCTGACACCGATTTTGCCTGACACCGATTTTGATGACGGGTTGAAAAAACTGCGAGCCCGCCTGCGTTCGATATCGCTGGCCTGATACCCATAACCGCAGGGTTGACGCCGCAATATTCAAATATCGCGCAGCCTCCACAATCCTATAGGCAGGCAGGTTACGCGGATCGTCACTCTGAATAGCAGTCTTGAATGGCTTTCTCCTCATTTGAGCGCAGTATAGCATCAACTCCCACCATAATGGAACATACCGTCCGAGCCTACACGCGGACGAGCATGGGCTCGCGACGATTTTCAGAAATTCAATTCGGGCTGCGCAACTCCCGAACCGCAAATTACAAGCTAAGCCTCAACTCGAGCGCGAGAGAATTCGGGGGTTGAATAGCCCCCCGATCTCTCGCCTCGTTCCTCTATTTGATCGGGCCGCCCTTCTTGACTTGCGGCAGGCCGTCGGTCAGCCACTGCGGCGACGGCTTATCCATCAGGTAGTGGTCGAAGAACTGCTTCATGCGAATGGTAAAGTCCTTCTGGTCGTCGCGGTTTGTGCGTGGATTCGGTGCCTGGTTATACCGTCCCCTCCTCAACTGAAAAAATATTTATGAGGTTGAATCAGCTGAGAGAAGGGACAGTATAACCAGGCACCGGACTTCCGCATCTACCGCGGGAATGGTGTCGCACCATCGGGACCAATCCAGTTGTATTCCACTGTTTTGCCTTGTAGCCGCCAGCGTCTGGGCACTGTCGTTTCCGACCAGTCGAGCGGTTCACACAGCGGCTGCTGCCTGGCCGCGTTGTCAAATGCGGCTTTAATTGCCTGTTTCTGTTCGGCCCCAATCGCGCGCGGGTCCGCGGAGACGAACAACGGCGTTCCGCTCCGGCCAACGAAATCCAGCCATTGACTGCCGAGCGCCCAGGGAACCTGCGGCGTGATCGGCACGCAATCGGCATCTACAGCAAAAAATGCTCCGTGCTGCGGACCCCGGAAAGCGATCGTATTGACCCCCATACGCCGCGTGCGGTTGAAATCCTGCCCGCTGGTATCGTCACCGGTCCGCTGAAGCTCGAATACCCCGGCCGAGAGGTGGTTCAGGGTGTTGCATCCGATCACGAGCGACGAGCCGGCCGCCTCTCGGATGGCGCGATAGAAAAGGAGGACGATTTCCGCATTGGTCTTTCCCCGGTCCGCGAAATGCCAGCCGCTGTCGGTAATATCGGCGTTCATCGTCGAGCCCCAACGCCCGAACAGATCGAAGGTGGAGTAATCGTGTTTGATAATTTCGAAGCCCCACCCGGCGAGGCGGCGGACGTCCTGCCGCACCAGGTCGAGCACTTCGGGTACTGTGGGATCGAGGGGCAGGTTCGCGTTTGGCCGCGCGGCGCTGCCCGTGCGCCGCTGCTGCTGTCGCCACGAATCGGCGACCTGCGCCATCGTGTATAGCGGCCGCATCCAGATGCCCGGCTTGACACCACGCTTGCGCATTTCCTGGGCCAGGTGCGGCATGTCCGGAAAGCTGTCGTTGCCGCGCTCCCAGGGCCCGGCGGTGCGGTTCGGCTGCCACCCGTCGTCGATGACCATGAACGGCCGGTTCGGCAGCGACGGCGCGAGTTCAGCCATCAAATCCGAATCGCGCAAAATGTCCTCGCGCGAGCTGCGGCCGTATGCGTAATACCAGTTGTTGCCGCCATACACCGGAGCGGCAGGCAACTGCGGCGCGGCGCACATATCGTGGCAGAACGAACGCGCCATCTGGAAGGGCGTTTCCCCAGCCGCGCCGCGGCGGGAGCGAATTACCGCCGCGTCCAGACGCCGGGAACCGAGGCTTACACCTGCTCCTCCGTTCCGCACGTCGAGCCACAGTGAGATGCCAGAGGCGTCGGCCTGCCAGAAACAGAATGCCGCCGCGCCGGTGCGAACTCCGTAAGCCTGGGCGGCTCGCATGCCGGCAGCAAGAAAATACCAGGGCAGTACCCGCTCGGGAATCAAGCCGCGCCATTCGAGGTCGCCGTAGCTGCGTTCCCATTGATCGCCGAGGATGCGAGTCGCTTCGGGCATCGGCGCGCGCCAGCGCAGCCGCACGCGCTGGAGCGCCACACCGGGCGCTTCGATGGCGACCGCAAGTTCCGTAGTCGCGCCGATCCGCCGCGGTGTCAACTCCACCGCGACCGGGCCCGAATTCCAGCGCTGGCCCTGTCGGGCAAGCGATAACATCTGATCGTCAGTAAACGCCACGATCGAATCGGGCTCCCTGAGAATGTCGGGGTAAGCAGCAAGTGCCGGCCGCGCACTCCTTTGTGCAGTTGCAAAAGATGGCAAGATGGCGACGGCCACAGCTGCGCCCGACATTTTCAACAGGTCGCGACGGCTCAGGTATTGCATTGTGACCCCCTACTCTTGCTCCTCGTTCCTTTATTTGATCGGGCTGCCCTTTTTGACCTGCGGCAGGCCATCGGTTATCCACTGGGGCGCCGGCTTGTCCATCAGGTAGTAGTCGAAGAACTGCTTCATGCGAATTGTGAAGTCCCTCTGGTTGTCGCGGTTCGTGAGGTTGTGCGCTTCGCCGGGATAGGAAAGCAGGATCACCTGTTTCCCGTTGCGCCGGGCGGCGTTGAAGAACTGGAGTCCTTCGACGTAATCCACGGCGCCATCATCCGTTCCCTGGAGGATCATGAACGGCGTCTTGATGTTCTGAACGTGGAAGATCGGCGACTGCTCCTCGTAGAGCCTGGTCGAGTTCCACGGCGTGATGTCGGCGCCCATGCGCACCTGCCCGACTTCCGTGATGCCTTGCTGCACCGTGCCGCTGCTCTTGTACAGCTCGTCATAGAAGCTGAGGAGATTGGTGGGCGGCGCGCCGGTGACGACGGCGGCGAATATGTCGGTCTGCGTGACGATGTATGACGACTGGTATCCGCTCCAGCTATGGCCGTGCAGCCCGATGTGCTTCGGGTCGGCGTAGCCAAGCTCGATCACCTTCTTCACCGCGCTCGTCATGCAGTCCACGGCCGACGTGCCGGGTTTGCCGATCTCGTACACCATGTCGGGCTGGAACACGAGATAGCCATTGCTCGCGTACGTCGAGAGTTGCGGGCTGTTGCTGTATCCCGGGGCCGAAAAGTTGTGATGCGTGTTCGACATGATCTCGTAGAACTCGACGAGCATCGGGTACTTCTTGCCTGGCTCATAGCCCGCGGGGAGCATCAGAGTCCCCTGGAGCTTGTGTCCCTTCGATGTGGTGTAATCGATCAGGACTTTGCCGGCCGACCATGCGTATTCCTTGAGGAACGGATTCGCGTCGGTCACCTTCTTTGGCGCTGCAAATGACGTGGTGCTCACCCAGTAATCGGGGAATTCGTTGTAGTCCTGCTCTGTGAAGAGGATGCGATCGGCGTCCGTTGCCTTCACGACGCCGCCGATGTTCTTGTCGGCCCAGATGAGTGGCTGCGGCGCCTGGCCGGCGGTCACCTGCCAGTATCCGGACTTTTTGGTACGATCGCCATATGCCGAGAGTGTGACGGGCTTCGAGAGGTCGATGCCGCTGTCTTCGTCGGCGGCCGCGCCGGCACCACCACCGCGCCCACCGCGCCCGCCACCGCCAGGTGCGAAGCGTACGACGCGGAACTCTACCTGCTGCGCGCT
>JBEKYG010000407.1:0-5340 GCA_049511215.1 Acidobacteriota bacterium
AACCTGATAGGCTGAGGGGCAGGTTGCAAGCACTCGCCGGAGGCGTTCTCCCATCATTCCGAACGGGAGCACGTCCGGGCCGATTAGGAGAGACTCGATCATCTTGGGAGAACCGTAGTGTGGCGCACCCATAAAGGCGATCCGCTCGACGGTCTTATCCCCACCCAGGCACTCAACGTAATAGCGGCTTACGAGTGAGCCGTTGCTGTGAGCGATAATGGTGATTGGCTTGCGTGCATGAGAGGACTTAGCTTGCCACCCTTCGATGGCCTCGGCGAGCCGCTGCGCGGAGATGCGATTGTCCTGCCGCCAGTCATATCCGAATTCCAGCAGGTTTTTCCCTCGCTCGTAACCCAGGCATTCCACGAGGAAATTGCCCAGCCGGTTGTATTGATCCAGCTTGATCACATTTGGGACAATGACTACCTCGCTCACCATATCGCGAACTTCGATCGCCGGGTTCCCAGGGAAACTGAGGATTTCAGGCCTGGAAAGCAGAACCTTCACATTCGGAAAGATTCGTTCGTTGTCGAGCCAGAACTCGGAGCCGAGCAAGCCGGGCACGATAACGACGGGACGGGGCTCGGTCGTGCCGGGCGGTGAGGTCAGGTCGATCGCGGTGAATTCCTCCGAGGTAAAACCCGGTTTGAAGATGAGACGCGCCGTGCCGATGCGGATCGTCTCACCCCCTTGCAGCCTTTGCTCGGCAGTTTTTGCGCCATTGACCCATGTGCCGTTCCGGCTGTTCAAATCGCGGAGGACGAAATGGTCCCCCCGGCGTTCAATGCGCGCGTGTGTGCGCGAAGCCAGCGGGGTATTGAGAACGATGTCGTTCTCAGGATGCCGGCCGACAGTGATGGCTTCTTTGGTAAGGGGCACTTGCCAGGTCTTGCCCGACGCGATGACCACCAGGCTTGGCACACCATGGTCACCGACCATCACAGGGAGCGTTTCGAGTTTAATCGCGGTTTCGAGGGCATCTGCCGAGGCCAGAGAGGTCACATCGGTTTCAACCGGCAGGGCACCGGTCTCAAACAGAAGCGTCACCTTCCCCAGTTGAATCACATCCCCGCGGGAAAGCGCTCTGTTTTTTACCTTCACCCCGTTGACGAAACTTCCATTCGCCGAGCCCAGATCGTGCAGCACGAACACAGATTTCTCCAGGTCCAGGCGCGCGTGATTGCGTGAAACCGAATCGTCGTCCAACACGATATCGCTGACCGTTGAACGTCCGAGAGTGACATTACCCTTCGAGAGCACAAATTCCTGGTGCCTTTCATCCTTCGAACTGAGGATCAGTTTTCCGTAGAAGTCAGCCATGTTTCCGTCCTGTTGCGGGGTCCTGACCAAGTGATACTCCATCTCGGCCGGGAGTGGTTCACTCTTCCGTTACGTCGAAGAAGTGATTGTAATATATCTTCTGCGAGGGATCTGTAATCAGGCCATCCGCGAGGCTGGAATAGATGGTCCCGGAAGCGGCTGCCACCGTGTCCGCGGCTCGGAACCCAAGGACATCATGCACTTTCTTAAAGCTTACTCGGTAGTCTCTCACGTCGAGACTTTTGCTGTCGTACTGGACGTCGACCTTACCCAGAGTTCCGGCAATGATCTGAGCGATATGGTCAATCTGGTAGTTTTGCTCATCGCAACCAATATTAAAGACCTGGTTTCCGACGCTCGCGATATCCGCCTCAATACAACGTACATACGCTTCGGCCGCATCGTGAACGCTCAGAAGAGGCCGCCATTGCTTTCCACCGAAAACACGAATCTTGCCTTCAGAAAACGCATTCATCGTCATGGTATTCACCACCAGGTCGAAACGCATTCGCGGTGAATAGCCGTACAGGGTGCCCATCCTGAGGATGGTCGGTGCGAAGTATTTGTCGCCCATCGACAGAATCGTCTTCTCCGAGGCAATCTTCGTGCGGGCGTACAATGAGACCGGGCGCAACTCCGCCTCCTCGTCGAGAAAGCCGCCCCCCAACCCGTAAACGCTACAGGTCGAAGCATAAAGAAAGCGGTTGATACATTGGTGTTTACAGGCCGCTGCCAGCGCCTGGGCTGCAATTACATTGGTCTCGATGGTTTCTCGCGGCCGTATCTTGGACGCCGGATCGCCGACAATGGCCGCCAGCAAGACCACGGCATGAACTCCGTCCAGGGCGCAAACGCAGGTATGAATGTTCCTCAGATCGCCCTCAATTACCTCCAGCGCCGGAGTCCGCGGAATCTGCTCCAGTGACCGCTTTCCATATAAGAAGTTGTCGAGAATCCGAACAGCGTACCCGCGGTCCAGGAGCTTTGAGGTCAGCACGCTGCCGAGATAGCCGGCTCCCCCTACGATCAGAATTCTTCTAAGCCGGCCATTGGCAGCGCTGGGCACATTGGGTGCGGCAGACACGTCCTGCAAGTCTTCAAGCGAGAAGACATCGACGATCTCGTCCTCTTCCCCTAAAACGGGGATATGTTCGACACCCTGCAGGGTCAGGTCTGAGAGCACATTTTGAACAACCTCTTCACTCTTGAGGTCTGCCTCCCTAACGGCATAATTGTAGGAGCATGGGTGTCCTTTGATTGCATCGGTCTCGCTGACTCCGCTGATGAGGAGTCGGCGCAGGTCGCTAATCGATATGGTTCCTTTGTACCTGTTCCGGTCGTCGAGAGCGAAGCCTGTGTCGAAACGGCTTCTTTCAATCCGCTGGATTGCCTCCTTGATGCTGGTATCTTCACTGATGATTGCAACATTACGTTTCATGATGACTGTCTCACCGTAGTCAGATAATTCTCGACGTACCGGGTCAGCGCTTCCGCATATCCATGCCGGGGCTCCCAGTCCAATAGTTGTTTTGCCTTTTCCGATGATATGAACCGCCCTTTGAAATTCCCCTTTCGATCCTCCACAAATTCAACGTTTGCCTTTTTCCCCAATATCCGCTCCAGGGTCTGAACAACCTGGAGCACAGTCACCTTTTCCGTTCCATTGAGATTGAAGACTTCATTACGCGCAGGTTCCTTCAGACAAGCGACATTTCCTTCCGCCAGATCCTTGACATAGATAAACTGGCGGTATTGGCTGCCGTCACCGTGGACCCGGATGGTCTCATCCTTGAGAATTCTCCTGATAAATGTCGGCGTAACCGTTTCAGGCCGGGCCCGCTCGCCGAAGGGAATTCCGTATCTCATGATGGTATATTCGATGCCATAAAGATTTCGATAGCCGACGCAAAACAGTTCGGCGGCTATTTTTGAGCAGGTGTACAGATGATCTGGTGTTTGTGCATACGCGCAATCCTCGGTGATGACGCCGTCGGCAACTGCGCTCGTAGATCCATAAACCCACTCCGTTGACGCCAGCAGCACTCGTGCAGCCCCAACGCGTCGCGCAGCTTCGAGAACGCACAAAGCCGACTGGGAGGTGTTCTCATTCGAAAACAGCGGGCTTTCGAAAAAACGATTCACATTCGCTTCGGCGGCCAGGTGATAAATCATGTCGCCGGACCTGGCGGTCTTCACCAGCCGGTCCAGATCTCTTGTGTCACCGCGCACGTATTCGCAGGCTATGGTGTGCTGGGGCGTATCCAAATCATAGATGCATACCTCGTGACCTTGTGCCGCCAAAGCATCCGCCACATGTGAACCGATAAAGCCAGATCCTCCCGTCACAATGACTCTCATGCATATCCTCAATCATGAATGCGATTGGGCCGTCAGGCGCTTTAATCAGTTGCGCGTGGCGGCTATCCAGCATGTCCCGCTCCCTAAAAGGATCCCCCGGGATGCCCAGTGTTTTTATCTCAAGAGGGCGGAAGGAACAAGGGAAAATCCTCAATCAATCCATCTCGTGGGACTCTGGATTAATGAGGACACACCAGGTTGGCACTCGATGCCCATGGGCTCCCCATCCAAAATCCGCAACCCAAAATCCAAAATCAAGAATCGGGCTCAGCCGATGGTTTCCGAGAGAGCATGAATTACCTGATGTGCGTCTTCTTCCGTCATTCCGGAAAAGATCGGCAAGCAGATGTGTCTGGCACACAGATCCTCCGAAACAGGCAATCTGCCGGAAGCATATTTTTCAAACACGGGCTGTTTGTGGAGGGGATCTTCATAGACTTCCCCTGCCAGCGAAACGCCAAACTGCTGGCGGAGGTGTGCCTTCAGTTCCTTACGATCGCGTGATTCGCGGAGCACTGCGATATATTTGTAATAATTGCAGACTCCCCCTGTGGGCACGGCCAGTGTGTTCAGGTTGCGCATGCCCGCCAGCGCCCGGTCGTAAATGCGGGCGATGTTCTGCCTGTCGGCGATCATGGCCGGGAGGCGTTCCAGGTGTTTGATGCCGATGATGGCGTGCGGCTCCGACATGCGCCAGTTGTACCCCATGCGGACGTGGGCGTTTTGAGTAAAGCTGGCCTTTCCCTGGTCCCGGTAGATGCGAGCTTCATCGGCAAGCTGGCGGTGATTGGTCACGATCATGCCCCCTTCGGCGCAGGTCATGACTTTAGTCGGGTAAAAGCTGAACGAGCCGGCGATACCGAACGATCCAGCGCCTGTGCCCGACAGGGAAGATCCATGGGCGTGGGCGGCGTCCTCGATGAGCTGGATGCCCTTGCGGGCAGCCAGGTCGACCAATTCCGGCATGCGCCCGGAAACCAGGCCACCGATGTGGACTACGATCAGTGCAGCCGTCTTGGGCGTTATCTGCTTTTCAACCTCCTCGGGGCGCACAGCGAACGAGTCCGGATCCATATCCATGAAGACAGGTTTGGCGCCGGCATGTATCACTGCCGCTGCTGTGGCAAAGAACGTATTGGTTGGCACCAAAACATCCTTTCCTTCGACGCCGAGGGATCTGAGAATGATCTCGAGTGAACTGGTGCCGCTGTTAACAGCCACGGCGTACTGGACGCCGCAGAAGGCGGCAAACCTCTGTTCGAACTCGGTTCCATATCGGCCGAGCGTGAGCTGGCCGCTGGCCAGCACCTCCTGGATTCGCTCAGCGATCCAGACGCGATCCTCGGGCAAAAACTGTATTTTCGCAGCGGGGACTTTATTCTGCGGATCGGGCATATGATTCCTTTCTGTGCAATCACTCTTTGGCGCCTGCAAGTCTAATACTAGCCAAGGGCTGCGCCCTTGATATCCCGCCAAAAAGCGGCGGGATATGGAAGCCAGAAGCCAGGAGCCGGAAGGGATCGGTGCAGCGCTTGCGTTCGCGGGCTGCTTTTGAACACGACGCGGAGATTCTGGCTTCTTGCTTCCGGCTCCTGGCTTCTAACGAGAACAAAATTCTCGTTACGCTTCGCATAACATTCTAATTAGTTCATAAACAGGTGG
>JBEKYG010000408.1:0-5338 GCA_049511215.1 Acidobacteriota bacterium
CAGATCAATAGGTACTCGCAGTAGTCGCAGTGTCCCTGCGGCCGGACTCTTCCCGACGAACGGGCGAAAAAGACGCCGCCTTCCATGCCGTCCCTGATGATCTCGAGCATCTCCGGCAGGCGGGCCGCTGCGGTGCGCAGCTCCTCTTCCCCGAACGAGCAGGGCACAATCCGCCCGTCAGCCGGCTGCAGATGGAGGTATTCCCCCTCCACGCTCTCGACGCCGGCCAGATCCTCCATAACCGACAATGCTCCGTAATAAGTCGCCAGCTGGATTTTTTCGCCCGCCATCAGCGGCGTCTTCCGGCTGCCTGCCATCGTGGGAGGCAACTTACCGGTCTTGTAATCGATGACGCGCGCGCGGCGGCCGTCGATGGAGAGGTCGATGCGATCGATCCGGCCCCGAAATTCGAATGCGTGCCTTGGTCCCTGGACACGATAGCCGGGCCCGGCAACCAGGCCGGGGAATGCTCCGAAGGAGCGCTCCAAATGAGCAGGCCGCCAGGCGGGGCCGCCGCGTTCCACTTCGAAAACCAGCCAATTCCGCAGCATCGTCAGCAGCTGGTCCAGTTCGATCTCCCAAAGCAGATCCGGCATGCCGGCCCGCCGGGCCTTTTCGAGAATGCGGCGGGCGGCCTCAACCAGCGCCTCCTGCTGAGCGGCAGCAATACTCCCGCCGGCCAGACTCTTCACAAAGGTCTCGAGAATCTCATGGATGCTCTTGCCACGCTCGAGGGGGTCCATTCCCTCGAGTGGACCAGGCTCTTCCCATTTGTCCAATTCCTGCACCCGCCGGAGATAGAAATAGTAAGGGCACTTCGCATATTCCTCGATACGGCTGGCTGAGATTTGGCCTGCTTCAAGGTTAAGCTTCCGTGCCGTCCAGCTAATAAGCGCCGGATCCAAAAGGCGCCCATCGAACTCGGTAAGCTGCCTGGTCCAGCGGGCACGGTCGAAGGCCATCGGCCCGCTCAGCAACAGCGGCTCTGCCTGCGCGAGGGCCGCCAGCATGGGCCGGGCAGAGCGTGGATTTCCCAGAATCAGCCGCAGCCGGATCTCCCCTTCATCCACGGCCATGGGGCTCCTCCCAGGGCTGGGATTGTCAAGGCTGACGGAGCGCAATCCGGGAATGTTTTCCTCTGTGAGCTCGGTCAGGGAAAGCGAGGCTGTGCCGCGCGCGGCCGCCGCCGCACGGAGGAAAAAATCCGAGGGAATGCGCTCGCGGTCGGAAGATTCATCCAAGCGTGAGGTCATCAGCACCAGCCGCTTTTCAGCGGAACGCAACGCCATATCGAAAAGCAGCTTCTCCTCTTCGCCGCGTAATGACTTCAGGGGGAGTCTCGGCGGATGTCCAATCTGCTTGCGCTCGTCATCGAGCAGGAGTGGATCCTGGCGCAAACGCGCGGGGAAGCGTCCCTCATCCAATCCGGGGAGGATCACTAACGGGAAACGCAAACCACGCGCGGCCGCGGCCGAAAGCAGGTTTATGCCACGGCGCTGGAAGCGGCCCTCCGGATGCGAGAGCGCGGCGAGGGATTCAGACAGAGCCGCAGTCATCCTCGAGCGCGAGATTTGCCCGTCGTATCCTGCTCCAGCCTGGACGCTCCCGAGCATGCCGAGGTCATCGAATACCGTGGAGAAAGCAGGCCAATCCCGGGATGTCCCGAGTAATGGCTGGAGCCGTTCCTCGAGCAGCCCGGCCCAATCCTGCCCCGGGAGGGCCGCGGGCCAATCAGCCGCAGCTCGGCGTAACGCCAGCCAGCCGGAACGCAGCGATCGTGCCGACTCCAAGCGTTGGCGCGCAAGCATGACCGAAATCCCGTGGAATTCACCTTCTTCATCCTCAGCGCCGGATCCAGCGCTCGCCTCGGTGCGGCCACATAGAGCATGCGCATCCCGCAGCAGGGCTGCCGTGCCTCCGTCCCAGGCTTCGATGCCGGCGAGGAATCGCGCATCGTTCGTCAACGCGCGCCACTGCGGCACGTCCCAGGCGGAAGCAGCCTCCTCCGGAAGGGCGGCTGCAACCAGCTCCATCGCAGTCAGGATCGCCTGTCGTGAAAACGATTCCGGCGCCAGAGCCGCGACGGCCAGGACTGCTCGAGATAACGGCCGTGCGCCGAAGGCGCTGCCCCCGTGCACGTAGTATGGGATGCTCCGCAGGCGGAAAGCTTCCGTAAGGATGGGCATTTCCTCGTCCGGGTGCCGCAGAATCACCGCGGCTTCGTAGAAACCCATGATCAAACCGTCACGCACTGCCCGAAGCACTTCCCGAATCACCTCTACCGCGGTGCGTGACTCACCTGGAACCGAGACCAGCGCGAAGGATCCGTCCTCCGCCAATGGCGTCCGCAACTCCGCGTCCGCGCGCGTCTGGGGCGGGCCGAATATGTGCCGGGCCAGTATGCCGAGGCCATCATTCCTGTCTTGCAGCGGTAAGGCAACCGGAGTCACGTTGAGTTCTGCAATCCGGGACTCGAGGAAGGGCGCGGCAAAGTGCGATGCTGCCGGGTTCACATAAGGGATGAAATAAGCCAAATCCAACTCGTCCCTCAGAGAACGCAGCAACTCCGCTTGGATGCCGGTCACGTCATAGATGCCATAGATGAGGAGCGATCGCGTTCCCAAAATGCCGCCGGCCGCCGAGGCAACCGCCGAAGCGTGTTGGAAATCGCCGGCGACGTCCTGGAAAGAGGCAACATGCAAGCGGAAGCGGCGGTAAAGCTGCGACAGTCCTCGCAGGTGCTTCGCTCGATCGGGAGCCATCCCTTTGAGTTCCGGCAGTGACTTTTCCAGCGCGTCCGGCGTGATGCCCGCATCCCGCAGATCGCGGAAAGTGTCGAGGAGCGCGGCACGAAACCCGGCAAAGCCATGAACGGTCTTGAATACCTCTGGGGCATGCGTTTCCAGAATATCTGCAAGCAGTAAAGACGCACCCAGATGAGGCAGCCTGGGCTTCCCGCGTCCGGCTTGTGAACCGGAGCAGAGCTTCGCGACCAGATCGAGAAAGGTATAGAAGCGCAGGTTGGCCGCGGCGCGTCCGCGCCCCGCGATACGGCTCTTCAGATACGCGGCAAGTATGTTTGAGCCGACGAGTACTGCAACAGGCGCCAGAGGGTCTCCTGCCTGCTCGTCGGCCATCAGGTCGATCAAGCGTGCTTCGAGAGCCGTGAATGTGCCGGTAAAGATGCGATGTGCCATCGTGGTAATTGGGGATAAGGGCTATTCAATTGACTCCACAAGCCCCTATATATTGTGGTTATGCTTTTTACGACCTCGCACAAATTTGGCAAATAAAGCTGAACCGCAAAGACCACAAAGACCTCGAAGAAAAAATATCCTGGAGATTATATCTTCGAGGTCTTTGTGGTCTTCGTGGTTCATGGTCCTCCATACCCCGAATCACTACAGGTTGTGGGTTGTGGAGTCAATTGAATTGCCCTTTTCTGGATTTTGGATTGCGGATTTTGGAATTAAAGCCTCCCAAGCCGCAGGTCCTTTCCCGCCGCTCGAAACTCCAACATCAATAATCCAAAATCGGGCATCAAAAATCCAGATTCGTGAAACCTAATGCCACCCCGCGTAATCTCATGTTAGAGATTGAAAGACAGATTCTAGCGCGGCTGGTCTCGCGGGAAGAAGGGTTTTTCGGGAGATCGGAAATTGATATCATTAACTTTTTGATTATGATCCAGATACGGGAAAAATCACTAAGATTAATCGATCCACATTCAATTTCCTTCAAGCTCTACCTCATCATCGTTCCGACCACAATGCTCGCGATCGTGTTGATCAGCGATGTCGACAGTCGCGTCGCCGCTCAATTGCTTGACCAGGAGATCCAAAAAAGGACGGCAACGGTTGCGACCCAGCTGGCAGGCGATCTCGCCGGGCTCGATCCCAGGACCAGTTCCGACACAGTTCGCATCTGGCTAGGACAAATTGTCGAGACCAATTTTTGCATCGCGCGGATCGAAGTCTTTCGTCTTTCGGGCGATACGCTCATGCGAACTGTCACCACGTCCAGTTCGCTCACCCAGCCGATTAGTGTGGACGAAATGGCTGCAGTTCGCAAAGCAGGCCCACTGCAGCTCCTGCAATTTCAAGACCGGGATCGCTATTGGAAGATCGTGATCCCCTTTGTAAATCGTGCCAGCGGGATTGTGGGTTGCGTCAGCGTGATCAGCTCGCTGGATCAGTCCGATCTGGTCACAAGTGTGCATGATCGCATCAACCTGTTCCTGATTCCCATTTCGATCGCGGTGTTGATTCTGTTGCTGCATTACCTTTTTACTCGCGTCCTGACAGGGCGGATCTGGAGGCTGGGACACGCCATGGCCCAGGCGCGACAAGGTGATCTGACCGGGCGCGCTCCCGTCGAGCGCCGCGACGAACTCGGCGCCATCGCCCAGCTCTTCAACGACTCCATGGGCGAGATCGAGCGCGCGTCACATGAGAGGGACCAACTGCTCGAGGAACAGAAGACCTTTAACGAGCAACTCCAGGCAAGAGTCCGTGAGGCGACGCAAGAGCTCTCTTCAGCCAATCTTCAGTTGAACCAGGTCAACCAGGATCTGATCGAAACGCAGCGCCGCCTGACCCGGTACGAGCGCATGGCGATCGCAGGCCAGATGGCTGCCGCTTTTGCCCATGAGGTTGGCTCGCCTCTGAGCGCCATATCCACGCATTTAGAGCTAATGGCGGAAGAGCCCAACTGCAGCGAGGAGGCGAGGCGCCGGATTCAGCTGGTTCATGAACAGATCAGTCGCATCACCGGATTCGTCGAGGAGCTGCTCTCCGAGACGCGCGCGGCCACACAAGCCTTCACCAAGGTGCAGCTTAACAGCATCCTCAAGCAGCTTCTGCTGTTCCTGGGCCAACATTTTGAACGGACCCAGATCCACATAAAAACGAGTTTTCAACCCGACCTGCCCGAAATCGAGGCCAATGCGCAACAGCTTCAGCAGGTGTTTCTCAACTTGCTGAACAATGCCGCGGACGCGATGCCGAACGGCGGAACCGTTAAAGTCGAAACCAGAGTGGAGACGGATCCGCAAAGTCAAAAGTTGGTGGCTGTTTCCATCTCAGATGACGGAGTGGGAATCCCCCGCGAAGAGCAGAAACGCATTTTCGAACCGTTCTTTTCCACGAAGGACCTTCGGGGCGGCACCGGCCTGGGGCTCAGCATCGCGGCCCGCATCGTGCGGCAGCACGAAGCCTCGATCGCTCTGGAAAGCGAACCGGGGGTCGGAACGACCTTCACGATTCGGTTCCCAGCCCAATCGTCCCACAATGAGGTTGTTAAAGAGGTGAGCACAACGTGACCGAAGCTATAACTGCGG
>JBEKYG010000409.1:0-5336 GCA_049511215.1 Acidobacteriota bacterium
TCCCTGCTGCCCGAGATTCCGAGATCGCCGAGATACTCTTTGCCGGGGCCGGCATCGTTTGTGGGGCGCAAGCGGGTGTTGCTGTTCGAGGGCTGTATCATGCCGGAGATCTTCGGGCCGGTCCATGAGGCTACAGTTCGGGTTCTGCATCGCAACGGCTTCTCGGTTGACCTTCCCACGCGTCAAACATGCTGCGGAGCTCTGCACCTGCACGAGGGTGATGTCGAGACGGCACGGCAGCTGGCTCGCAGAAACATCGCAGCTTTCGAAGAGGAATCGGCCGCCGCCGTCATCGTCAATGCCGCCGGTTGCGGAGCCATGCTCAAGGAATATGACGAGCTTCTGGCCGATGATCCCGCCTTCGCGGAAAGAGCGTTCGCCTTCAGCCGTAGGGTGCAGGATATCAGTGAGTTTCTGGATGCCACCGGGATCAACAGGACGATGGAGCGGGTGGACTTGAAAGTCACCTATGACGATCCATGCCATTTGCTTCACGCCCAGGGCATCAAGGCCGCCCCTCGCAACCTGCTCCGAATGATTCCGGGCCTTCAGCTCGTGGAATTACGCGATGCCGACCGCTGTTGCGGCAGCGCCGGAATTTATAACATCACGCAGCCGGAGATGGCGGCGCGCATCCTGGATGAGAAGATCGCCAACATCATCCGCAGTGGCGCCCAGGTGGTCGCCAGCGGCAATCCGGGATGCCTGCTGCAGATTCGGGCCGGATTGCGCGCGAAAAACCTGACGACCCGCGTGATGCATCCCGTTGAACTGATCGACCAGGCATATACGCCGGCGACCAGGAAATACGCAAAGCACGCGAAAACATGAAAGGCATGCCGAGATCATTGCTTATTAACAGCGATTCAGACAGTGGGAAAAAACATAGCCACGAATAACACGAAGAACATGAATAGGGAGCCGGAATTCCCAAAGAGTACGAAGGGGACGGCGAAAGCGCGTGCTCCGCGTCTGCACGGACTCGATTCGTGTTATTCGTACTACTTACCCGCAAATCCTTTGGCAGGCGGGAAGGATTTTTTGCCGCCAAGACTCCAAGGCGCCAAGAGTTTTATCCTTGGTTTCTTGGCGTCTTAGCGTCTTTGCGTCTTGGCGTTAGATTTTGGTTGTGGTTATGCCGCTCAAGGCATTTCCCATACTTCGTGGTTTGATAGGGCGCGATGAACAGAACAAACGATCAAGAAACCTGGGTTCTGTGCGACACGTTGTTCACCCCTTACCAGCGGCGGACCGGCTGGCTGCTCTGCATTTCACACGGGAAGATCCGTCGAATGCTGCCCGCGGCCGAGGGCGCGGGTATCCCATCGGACAAGCTGATCTACCAGCCGGATGCCATCGTAGCCCCTGGATTCATCGACCTGCACGTTCACGGAGCCTCCGGATATGATCTCATGGACGGAACCGCGAACGCACTCCGGTGCACAGCGCAAACCCTGGTCCGTTACGGCACGACGTCCTTTCTCGCCACCACGATGAGTGCCCCGGATGCTGACCTCGAAACTGCCGTTCGCAGCCTCGCGGCGCACGTCAATGACGTGACCGAAGGAGCCAACCCGGTCGGGATTCACATGGAGGGACCCTATCTGAATCCCGCTTGCAGGGGGACGCACGACGCAAGCAGCCTGAGAAAGGCTGAGCTGCAAAGTTTCCTACGTTTTGTCGAGATCTCGGGGAATAGGATACGCAGGCTGACCATTGCGCCGGAGATGGACCCAGGGCTCCAATTGATCCGCGCGGCTTGCGAGCTTGGCATTCAAGTCTCTCTCGGCCACTCGGATGCCTCCGAAGAGCAGGCGCGCGCGGCCGTCGACGCGGGCGCGACGCAGGCAACCCACACCTTCAATGCCATGAGGCCGTTTCATCAGAGGCAGCCTGGAATCCTTGGCATTGCCCTTACCGATGACCGTGTCTATACCGAAGTCATAGCGGATGGCATCCACGTCCACCCGGTGGCGCTCAACCTGCTGCTGCGGGTGAAAGGATTGGAACGAACAGCGCTGGTGACCGACGGCTCCAGCGCGGTCGGCATGCCGGATGGGAGCTACCCTATGGGTGGCAAGCTCATCGAAGTCAGGAACGGCGAGTGCCGCGACCGGGAAGGACATCTGGCCGGGAGCACCCTTACGCTCGACCGCGCGGTTCGCAACCTCATCGAATGGCTCGATGTCCCACTCCACGAGGCACTCACTGCGGCCAGCGCCACGCCGGCCCGCTGCATGCGCATGGGGAACAAGAAGGGAATCGTATCTCTGGGTGCGGACGCCGACCTCGTCTTCCTGGATCGCAATCTCCAGGTAATCCAGACAATGGTCGGCGGCTGCATCGTTTACACGCGACCTCCCAATCCGTAAGAGAACCGGTTAGGTCCTGTCACAGAGGTCGGAGGTCGGTAAAGCATTGACCATCGATCGCTGCGGCCATAGAATCTGCTTTTCCTAACAGCAGGCGGTGGACTTGAAACCCTTCGGATATAAGAACGGAAAGCTGTTTTGCGAGGACGTTCCCGTGGCGGAACTCGCTCGAAGAACTGGGACTCCCTTCTATTTGTACAGCCAATCGGCATTCGACCAACAGTTCCGGGCATTTGACGAAGCCTTCGCCCCACAGCCACATCTCACGTGCTATGCGGTGAAGGCGAACTCAAACCTCGCCATCCTGTCCCTATTTCGCACCTTAGGCGCCGGCTTCGATGTCGTGTCCGTAGGCGAACTGAGGCGGGCGCTGGCTGCCGGAGCGGATCCCAAGAAGATCATTTTTTCCGGAGTCGGGAAGACCGAAGATGAAATCGACTTCGGCTTGTCTCGCGGCATCCTGCAGTTCAATGTTGAATCGGCTGCCGAGATCAAAATGTTGGAGGCGCGCGCCCAGGCGTTGGGAAAAACCGCCAATTTCGCTCTGCGGGTAAACCCGGGTGTGGACTCCGGCACTCATCCCTACATCGCAACGGGATCGCGCCATCATAAATTCGGCATCTCCATCGAGGATTCGATCGAGATCTATCGCCGCGCGCGACGATCCTCCCATCTCCGGATTACGGGAACTGCCTGCCACATCGGGTCGCAGATTACCTCAATCGAACCGTTCCTAACGGCGTTGCGGCGGCTACGCGGGATATTTCTCGACTTGCGCGCGCAGGGTGTGGATGTCCAGCACCTCGATTTAGGCGGCGGCCTCGGAATTGTGTACCACGACGAAGAGCCTCCCTGTCCCGGCGACTATGCCCGCGCGGTGCTTGCCCTGGTACGAGATCTCGATTGCACTCTCGTGCTCGAGCCCGGGCGCGTAATCGTAGGCAATGCGGGTGTCCTCATCACCCGCGTGGTCCTCACCAAGCAGATGGGCCGCAAAAACTTCATTGTCGTCGATGCCGGCATGAGCGATCTGATGCGGCCCAGCCTGTATGGGTCGTATCACGGTATTCAGGCGGTGGCGCTCACCCGGCGCGGCAAATGGAAAGCAGACGTGGTCGGGCCGATCTGCGAATCGGGGGATTTTTTTGCGCACGACCGAGAGATGCCGATCGTCAAGGCAAAAGAACTGCTTGCAGTCATGAGCGCCGGTGCCTATGGGTTTGCCCTGTCCTCAAACTACAACACCCGCTCGCGACCGGCGGAGGTCCTCGTATGCGGGCGCCGGGCCAAGGTGATCAGAACTCGCGATCGTTTCCAGGACTTGATCCGCGGTGAATCCGACAAACCGCTCTAATACCTTTCGGAAATTACACAGTCACGGAACCTCCGGCAAAGCCGGGAATCCCGCCTCCCAATTTGTGTTCTTCGTACTACTTACTTGCAAATCCCTTGCCAGGCGGAAAGAGTTTTTGCCTCCAAGGCGCCAAAAGTTTTAGTCCATGATTTCTTGGCGTCTTAGAGTCTTTGCGTCTTGGTGTTAGATTTTGGTTGCGGCTATGCTGCCTCATATTTTTCGTGGCTGAGTTTTTCGTCCAGTGTCGGAATTGCGTTGCTGCGTAACAAAACTTTCACGCAGTGCTATAATCCAGTCAAAGGGAAAGGGAAACTCCGAGATGGGAGGGACCTATGGATTCTCGGGTTTTAAAGAGCCGATTCACCGGCGCTCTGGTTGGATTTGCAGTTGGGGACGCTTTGGGGATGCCTACCCAGTATCTGTCGCGCGAGCAGATACGGGAGTACTACGGAAAACCCATCACAACATTTACCCGGGCACACGCAGGGCATGCCAGTGAATTCCTGCCCCAAGGATCCTATACCGATGACACGCAGATGCTGCTCGCAACGGCTGAATGTCTGGTCGAATGCGGCAGAATGGAACCCGCACGACAGGCGGATGCCTTGCTCTCCTGGTATCTGAACACGGTCCCGCATCGGACGCCGATGCACGCCAATGAGGTGGCCTGCAAGCACCTTGCTACGGGGAAAGCGTGGACTAGGAGCGGCGTTTTCAGCGGTGGCTGCGGAGCTGCGATCCGAATGCCGCCCGTCGGGCTCCTTTATTGCCGGAATGCCGAGGCGCTGGTGCGCGCGGTTCTCGATGACTGCGTGATCACGCACACCGATCCCCGAGCCAAAGCCGCATCGGTAGCGGTCGCTTATCTGATTGCACGGCTGGTGCAATCCAACGAGCACAGCTCGCCCGGAGATCAGGTGCTCGAGGTCGCCGACTGTGTCCACACGATCGATCCCGACATGGCTGCTCTGCTACGCTGGGTCACACAGATCGTTCACTTGCGGCCGGAGGAGGCCCTCTTCGAGATTGGAACGAGTTCCGACTCTTTAGAGGTGGTACCCGCGGCCGCCTACTGTTTTCTCAAGCATCCCAGGCGATTCGCCGAAGCGGTTCTGATCGCCGTCAACGCCGGCGACGCATCGGACTCCATCGCGGCTCTCACCGGAAGCTTCGTGGGTGCGCTTGGTGGGTTGGAGATCATTCCCGATCACTGGAGAGACGGCGTTGAGGACAGCAAGGTCCTTATGGCAATTGCGGAGCAGCTGGCGAGCGTCGCCGAGAGGCAGGACTCAAATTCCGCCACAGCCTGAGGGCCTGTCAACGATGGGCACCGACATCGCCTCTGCCTGGCGCCTCGGGCCGCAACAAAATGCCAAGTTATTCTTGCGCGAGCCCTTAGTATACGATTCCATAAATACGGCGACATATTTCTTAGGACGCGGATAAACGGATGGCGCAAGAACGATCCGCGTCCCGAAAAATACGTTGCCGTATTTATGAACCACAGTACTTAGTAGAAACTAGGCGAGAAATGCGGGCTAGGCATTCTTTACGACGATAGTCTCGAGGACATTGGACACGTCTTCCGCCTTGTCCGTGGCCCGCTCCAT
>JBEKYG010000410.1:0-5324 GCA_049511215.1 Acidobacteriota bacterium
GGCATCTGCGGCGTTGGCGCTCCTCGACGATGTACCAAGACATCGCCTGCGTCGCGCCGCCTTGCATCTGCCCCCGCGGCGCTCGGAACGCGGCCCCTCCTAATTCTCGGACGGGCTCCTAGAGACTCATCCGGAAAGGCCGTTTCTTGCGGATGACGACATTGAAAACAAAGGACTTCTGGGCCGGGAAATCGCGAAAAAGAGGCTTTCCGGATTCGTCTCTAGGGTCAGCGCCAGGCGCGGATGTCTGTGGTGTTGGTTGTACTCCCCCGCAACATATCCGCCGCAAAAAGCAGCATGAGCTGGGCGTCACGGAGCAGATTCAGGAAGATCTTATGCGGATAGATGCGCAGAAACTGGCGCCGACTCCAGCATTCGCTGGTTTTGTGCCAAAACTGGCGCAGGTCGGTGCGCGTGTACGTGACGCGCTTTGCCACACTCAAGTCCAAATCCCTGAAAGCCAAAGCAAGGCGTGATGGGACGCGCAGTTCGGGTACTTGCACCCGGGCCCTTATGTGCGCCAGTTGCAGTTCAGCCGCATGCAGGCCCCGGTTGACTTCTCCTCGCATACGCTCGAGTTCGACCCTGAGCTTTTTCTCGGCCTCACTGCGCTTGCGCGTCTGCAGCCAGAGTTCTTCCATCTCGAGCACTAGAGACAGCCAGGCGCCCGCGACTTTCCTTACCTCGTGGAAGCGGCGCACGAAATAACGCAACCGCGACTCGATCGTGAAGCCCGGCCTCCGTTCCTTCCGCTCCTTGAGGCGGAAGAAACCGTGGATCATAGGGTGCCCCTGTTCGATCAGAACCGAGTTCCGGTACCAGATGAAGTTGCGGAAAATGTTCCAGTAGTTCTCAGGATTGGCGTTGGCAAGCACCTCGCGCATGTATTCAAAAGAGTAAAACTCTTCCCAAGCCTTCCGGTAGGTCTTATACCACTCCCCCGGTTCGAAGTTTGGGTGATGCATGGTCTCGTGGAAGGAATCATAGTTGTTCAGGTCGGGATCCATCCACGCAGCCGCCTGCACCATGTTCAGGTGGTCGCGCGAACCGGGAATCGGAGTCAGCATGAAGAAGGACGCCTGTTCCACCTTCAGCTCCCGCTTCAGGCGTTCGATGTCCTCCTGCACGGACTCGGGCGTGTCGTAGGGAAAACCGATGATATAAGCGACATGAGTCGCCACCTTGGCGCTGTGCCAGGCCACGATCAGGTTCTTGTAATCCTGTACGCGGTTCTGTCCCTTGCCGGCAGCCTTCAGATTTTTCGGGTTGATGCTCTCCATGCCGATAAACACCTGGCTACAGCCGGCACTCGCCGCCAAGGCTACAAAGTCCGGGATCTTGTAGGACTGGGTATCGACCTGGATCATGAAGTCAACCAGGATGCCCTCGGAACGGAGACGCGCCATCATCTCAAAAACCTCGCGCCAATTGCCATTGCGCGCGAAATTGTCGTCGGTGAAGAAATAATAATCGATGCCGTGAAGGTGGTAGTTCTCTCGAATGGCGTGCTCCAGAGACTCGACCGAGCGCATGCGCATCTCCCGGCCCTGGACGTTGATGATGGTGCAGAAACTGCAATTGAAAGGGCATCCCCGGCTGCAGTCGATAGTTCCGAATTTTGCCGCTATGAACCGCTTCAGGTACCTGCCCGGTGGCATGGGAACGGGCTGGTTGGCCAGGGATGGCTTCTCCGTGAGAAAATCGTAGACGGGTTTGAGTCGATCGTGAAGCGCGTCCTGCAAAATGCCCGCCCAGGCGTCTTCGACTTCGCCTTTGACAATCGTGACGCCTATATCAATCAACTCCTGGATCTCTGGGCTGCCGGCGGGGAAAAGCGCCATGGTGCCGCTGACATGGAAGCCGCCGATCATGACCGGAATGCCGCCCCGGCGGAACCGGCGCGCAAGATCAGCAGCCCGCGGGAACTGATTCGACTGCACGCCCACTAATCCGATAACGGTCTTGCAGAAAGCGCTGCGATTAGATCGAATGAGGCGGCTAATCGGAATCTTCTGTACCGTTTCGTCAAAGATTTCGACTTGGATCTCCACCCCGTCGCCGAGTACTCCACGCTTTTTGACATCTTCAGTCAGGCTATAGAGGCAGGCGAGTGTGTTGCTGGGGAGCACGCCGCGCAGGTGGCGGATGACAAACCCCTCATCATCATATTTCGACGGCTTGATCAGAACGATTTTCAGGCGCCTCGGTGTTTCATGATTGTGCTCGGCTGTCTTCAATTCAATCCCTCGATAACAATTCGATCCAATGCTTGGAATCAATGCAAGTCCCGCTGATCAGATAAAAAGCCGAATTCCAATCAGGATCTCCGCGTGGCTCATGGACGAGTGCCCTTAGGTCACGATCCTAGTCACCTCCGAAAGCCCGGGTTCTCAACAGAAAACACTCACCCGAAGACCTAATCATATGAAGCCCCACGGCCTTTAGCAACCCGATTGGGCACCGGCCCTCGTAAAACTTACTTTTACAATTCAAGGGTCGCAGGCTTATCGCCCACGGCGTGTTGTTCAGGCCCGCCCCGGCTCGGAGCCCGTCCGAGAATTAGCAGGGGCCGCGTTCCGAGCGCCGCGGGAGCAGATGCAAGGCGATCTCTGCGTTGCTCGTCGTCAACGATGTGCACCGACACCGCCGCCTCCTCGCGCCTTGAGCTCGCCCCGCAAGCTCCATGCGCGCAACCCCTCCTAATTCTCGGACGGGCTCCTGGCATAGAAAAAGTTAGCAGCCCGTTTCCGAATCCTGTATGTTTTCGTCTTACGCCGGCGGGGACACCCAGGATGATGGTCCCACCGTCACATCCCATTCAGTCGTGGGATCTTCGCTGCGGCACAGGAGAGTCAGGACATGAGCAACAACGCATTCGATGAGCTCAAGTGGCGAGGACTGGTGTACGACTCCACCGAGGGGGTGCAGGAGATGCTCGCCCGCGCGCCCGTGACGGTCTATAACGGCTTCGATGCTACCGCCGACAGCCTGCACGTCGGACACATGGTCCCGTTGATCGCGCTGGCCCGCCTGCAGCGCTTCGGACACGTGCCTGTCGCGCTCGCGGGCGGCGGCACCAGCATGATCGGCGACCCCAGCGGCCGGTCCAACGAGCGCCAGTTGCTCTCACGCGAAAGCATTGAGGCCAACGTCGAGGCGGTCAAGCAGCAGCTCGCGCATTTTCTGGATTTTGAAATCAAGACCAATCCCGCACGCCTGATGAACAACGCCGACTGGCTCCTGTCGCTGAACCTGGTCGAGTTTCTGCGCGACGTCGGCAAACATTTCACGGTGAACTATATGATCAGCAAAGAATCGGTCAAGGTGCGCCTCGATCGCGAGGACGGCATCTCGTTCACCGAGTTCAGCTACATGTTGCTGCAGTCGTACGACTATCTGCACCTGTACGATCACGTCAACTGCACACTGCAAACCGGCGGAAGCGACCAGTGGGGCAACATCACGGCGGGTGTCGAGTTGATCCGCCGCATGAGAGGAAGGCCCGCTGGGGCGCTCGTTTACCCGCTTATCACCAAAGCGGATGGCACCAAGTTCGGCAAGACCGAATCGGGTGCGGTGTGGCTTTCTTCTGAGCGGACTTCACCGTTTCGCTTCTACCAGTTCTGGCTCAACACCGATGACCGCGACGTCATCAGCTACCTGAAATTCTTTACCTGGCTCAGCGAGCAGGAGGTACAGGAACTTGAAGCTGCCGTTGCCCAGCGCCCCGAACAACGAGAAGCGCAACGCCGCCTCGCCCGCGACATGACCGGCATCGTTCATGACAAGTCCGCGCTTCAGAAAGCCGTACAGGCCTCGCAGGTTCTGTTCGGCGGCGAGGTTGCCGGTCTGTCCGCAGCCGAGATTGAGGACATCTTTGCAGATGTGCCTTCAGGCCGGGTGCCTCGCGAGCAACTCGATGGCGATGGGCTGGCAATCGTGGATCTGCTCATGGACTGCAGGGTGGCTACTTCAAGGGGCGAAGCTCGCCGCGCGATTGAAGCCGGCGGCATCTATTTGAACAATCGGCGCGTTGCCGATGCTGCCCTCAAGATCGCCTGGCCCGAAGTCATCGACGGGCGCTTCCTCGTGCTGCGCCGCGGCCGTAAGAATTACTGGCTCGTGCGAATCCTGCGGTAGCGAAACGTGGCCGCCGTCGCAACACATAAGTCTCAGGATCTTTTCTATTCGGAAACAATGGCATGGAGAGCGGTTGGAAATCCCGCTCAAGCCCACAACCCTGTGCTAAGGCATTTCAGTCTGGAGTCATTGATCAAGATCACGACGGTCTTGCTGCGCAGTTAGCCGGCGAGCAACTCGAAAGCCTCCGCCAGTTTGCGCCGGACGAATTATCCATGCGTCATTTATCGAGGGCTTGCCGCAGAGAACGCGCCCACTCGGCGAGGGATACTTTGAGATAGCGAGCTGCTTCCCTCCCGCTGCGGCTGATCGGCCCCTCGGAGCCGGGTCTGACCCTGACCACCGCAAACACAGGGCCCTCTCCCGAGAGCACTTCCGGTAGAGATTTTGTATAACAGCCGGCGTCATCGATTGAGTAGATGCGGGCAAAACCCGCCCCGCGTGCCAGGTTCGCAAAATCCACCCGGCCGGCGCCCGGCACAGGCTGGTTTCCGGTAATTTCATAGGTATCGTTTTGGATCACGAATAAGATATAGTTCTTTGCCGCGGCCTGAACGGCAGTCACGAGCGTGCCCAGGGTCATGAGCATGCTGCCATCGCCGTTCAGGCAGATGACCTTCCGTTGGGGACATGCCATGGCAATGCCAAGAGCCAGATCCGCGGTATGGCCCATGGCGCTGTCCGCCGAAGCAAAATCCAGTTCGCTCTGCGAATACTTGCCCCAAGGGCGCGTGACGCCCATGCACGTGACTACGACAGCATCCTCGCGCAGCCTGGCCAGTGGTTCGAGGAACTCGTCCTTTGTCAGCATCACATCTCTCGCTCAAAAATATGATAACAGGATACCCACTTTTCGATTTCACCGACGAGCTCGCGGCAGGCTGGCCGGAAAGAAATTAGGAAATGGGTAACCTGTCACCATATTTCATGTCATGTCCCGCGTGATTAGGATACCAAACGGCTGCTGGCATGTTTCCACTCTCCGGAAGGCCGCCGAGAGCATGGGCACATCCTCATCGACGTGCAAAAATCCGTAAGGCATGCCCCAAGCCTTGAGGGTAGGTTCGGTAACCAGAGCCGCGGAATCCAGATGCGGCAGGCTAAGGGTCTCGGCGTCCAGCACGTCGCCTGGGGAATCAAGCCGCAAGCCCGTCATCTTCGCGTAGCCACGATAGGTGATCATG
>JBEKYG010000411.1:0-5323 GCA_049511215.1 Acidobacteriota bacterium
AGCTATTCGCCGGGAAGAACCGCGGGTCAGGAAAGATCTCGTATCCTGGTGCTGTGAACAGGCGCTGAGGCAGGGCTGCCCGCTCCCCGGGGGTTTTTCCGCGTCCGAGCATGCGCTGATTCCCGGACTCATCCAGCCAACGTGGCTGAGTGAGGCGAGCCTGCAGAACCTCGAGAGCCTGGGCCTCAAAGAGAGCGCCATTCAGCGGATTCTGGAGCTATTGCTCACCGGAGTTGTGCGGCCGCCTGAGAACCGGCCGTCAGCCGGCCCGATCACCGCGGCTATCGAACTGCTACGTCCCAGGCAGCCGTCAACGCCCGAACAGCTAGCGGAACTCGCAGCCCGGCTTTACGAACAACACGAACGCTTTGTGAAACTGCGCCCACAACTCTGGCTTTCCAGGCTTCAGGAATTGGCCGGCACAATGTTGCAGGAAATGCCGGAGAGGCTGGAACGATTGCTGCAGGGGTATGTTGAATCGCACTGGATTGTGATCGACTGCCTGGGATTGCCTCTGCTGGACACGATGAGACAGATGTTGCCCGGATGTCTCCCTGCCTGGAAGCTGCAGAAGGTGGAATTCGGTTTGGTTTCCGAGCAGTCCTCGACCGAGGCTTTTTATCTTGGCCTGATCGGGCGCGACTTCAAGAAGGCATTCGAGAAAATCAATGCAATTGACGCCCTGATCCATGGGCGCACGCTCGCTTTTCCTGAACTGCAGAAGCTCTCCTGCACGGAACTGGAAATCGCGTTCCGGAAACTGAGGGACAAGATCGACCCCTCAGTTCCATTGATAGTCTTCGGCGACCACGGGTTCCGCCTCGCCTTGGACGGTGGGGGCTTCACTCACGGTGGCCCTTCGACGCTGGAGAGAATCGTCCCGCTGTTTGTCCTGACCCCAGGGTAACAATCGGGAAGCACAGGATGAAAACGTGGAGCCCGCCGGCTAGTTCGATGACCGCTAATTAATTCGGGGACAGTCACCAAAATCCCCAAACTGCCGGGACCGGAATCTAAATTGGGAGTTTTGGTGACTGTCCCCGAAATCCGGTCATGTGATGCTGCAGAGGCCGAAACCGCTTTTGTCAAATGCTCGTGAAATTTCCAGGATGTTAGGTTAGACTCCCCGCCGGAGGCCACCTATGACCCGACATCCATTTCTGATTCTCGCCGGCGTTCTGCTGGTTGCAGGGACGCCTTTGGCTTGGGCACAGCAGCCTCAAGCCCAGGGGCACATCACCTCTCCGCTGGAGGAATTCGGCCACAACTTTGGCGACGACTACTTTCTCGCCAGCTACCAGCAGATTTCGACCTACTGGCAAAAGCTCGCGCGCGAGTCGAAACGGATCATCGTGCAGTCGATGGGCAAGACATCCGAAGGGCGCACCCAACTCATGGCCATTGTCACCTCGCCTGAGAATCATAAAAACCTCGCCCGCTACAAGGAGATCTCCGCGAGGCTCGCCCACGCTGAAGGACTCTCCGATGACCAGGCGCGTTCGCTTGCGAAGGAAGGAAAGACCGTGGTGTGGATCGACGGCGGCTTGCACGCAAGCGAGTCACTTGGCGCGCAGCAGCTAGGCGAAATGGTGTACGAGATGGTGAGCCGGACCGACGACGAGACGATGAGGATTCTGAATGACGTGATCATCCTCTTCGTTCATGCGAATCCGGACGGCAACGATCTGGTCGCCGACTGGTACATGCGCAATCCGGATCCAGGGCAGCGCAGTCTCAGCGGATTGCCGAGACTTTACCAGAAGTACATCGGCCACGACAACAACCGCGATTTCTTCGCCTCCACTCAGCTGGAAACCAAAAACATGAACCGCGTGCTCTACCGCGAGTGGTTTCCGCAGATCATTTACAACCATCACCAGAGCGGGCCCGCCGGGACGGTGCTGTGGTCGCCGCCGCTGCGAGATCCGTTCAACTATAACCAGGATCCGCTGCTCGTGCTCGGCATCCAGACTGTCGGCCTGGCACTGCACACGCGGCTTGCCGTCGAAGGGAAGCCCGGCGCGACCATGCGGTCGGGCGGGCCCTATGATGGCTGGTGGAATGGCGGCCTGCGCAACACGGCGGCGTTCCACAACATGGTCGCGATCCTCACCGAAATGATCGGCAGCCCGACGCCGATGCGCGTGCCTCTCGTGATGGACAGGCAACTCCCCACGAGCGACTTGACGTATCCGGTGCCGCCACAGGAGTGGCACTTCAAACAATCGATCGAGTACTCGATGGCATGCAATCGCGGCGTGCTCGACATCGCGTCGAGGATGAAGGAGAACTTCCTATTCGACATTTACCGGATGGGCAAGAACTCGATCGAGCGCGGCAGCCAGGACACATGGACACCGCGCCCGCACCGATATGCCGCTATCGCGGCCTCGATGGGCGCGGCCGGCGCTGGCCGCGCGGGCGGCGGCTCCCGCGGTGGAGGCGCCGGGGCCTCCAATGATAATCCGTTGTGGGCGGCGCTCCATCGACCCGAGGATCGGGATCCGCGCGGTTTCATCATCCCGGCCAGTCAGCCCGACTTCCCGACAGCGACCAAGTTTGTGAATGCGCTGCTCGAGAATGGGGTTACGATCCATCGCGCTACGCGTGACTTTGCCGTCCAGGGCAAAACGTATCCCGCCGGATCGTATGTGGTCTTCACGGCCCAGTCATTCCGGCCCCACGTGATGGACATGTTCGAGCCGCAGGATCATCCGGACAACTTCCCGTATCCGGGCGCGCCCCCGACGCCGCCATACGACAATGCCGGATGGACGCTCGCCTACCAGATGGGGGTCGAATTTGATCGCATCCTTGACGGCTTCACCGGGCCGTTCGAGAAGATCAGCGACTGGAACCTCAAGCCTCCCGCCGGGAACGTCGCGAATGGACCGAATGCGTCGGCTTATCTAACGAGTCCGAACACTCTGGACGCATTCGTGGCTGCCAACCGGCTGCTGGCTGGCAACGAGGGCGTGTATCGAACGTCGGACGGTTCGTTTTGCGTCACCGCGAAGCCGACCACGCTTCCGTTGCTGCAGCGGATTGCCGCGGATCGGGGGATCAGCTTTACCGCAGCAACTGGCCGATCGCCGGCTACCGGAGCAAAGCTGGCGCGGCCGCGCGTCGGCCTCTGGGACCAGTACGGCGGGTCGATGGACGCGGGTTGGGCTAGATGGATTCTTGAACAATTCGAGTTTTCGTTTGACCGCGTGTTCGCGCCTCAGCTCGACGCGGGAAACCTGAACTCCAAATACGATACCCTCATCTTCGTTGCCGGCGGCATCCCCGGCGGCGGTGGGGCCGGTGGGCGAAGTGGTGGCGCGGGGGGAGGCACCGCTCCGGCGAACATTCCAGCGGAGTATCGTGATCAAGTCGGGAGCGTGACCGTGGATCGCACGATGCCGCGGATCAAGCAGTTTATCGAGAACGGCGGCACGGTCGTCGCCATCGGTACTTCGGCCGCGAATCTCGCGCGTTATCTCGATCTGCCGGTCGAGAATCATCTCGTCGAGAACGGGCAGCCGCTGCCTCGCACCAAATTCTACGTGCCCGGATCGGTGCTGAGGGCGCACGTCGACACGACAAGCCCAATCGCCTACGGCATGAAGGAACAGACCGACGTCTTCTTCGACAACAACCCGGTGTTCAGGCTGGGTGCCAGCGCAGCCTCCCAGGGCGTGAAGCCAATTGCGTGGTTCGACTCGAAGACGCCGCTGCGCAGCGGATGGGCTTGGGGCCAGGAGTACCTGGACGGCGGTGTGATCGCCGTGGATGCGACCGTGGGAAAGGGGCGCGTCCTGCTCTTCGGTGCCGCGATTCTTCAGCGAGGGCAGCCGCACGGCACGTTCAAGTTCCTGTTTAACGCGATCTATGCAAGATAGCCGCAACCAGAACTTAACGCCAAGACGCAAAGACGCCAAAAATCGGCGATTCGAGATTCGAAATTCGAGATTTTAGAATTTCGAATCTCGAATTTCGAATCTCGAATTTAAGTAAAGATTAAGACTTTTGGCGCCTTGGCGCCTTTGAGTCTTGCCGGCAAAAACCCTTTCCGCATGGAAAGGGATTTGCGGGTAAGGGGAAGAACTGAGCGAATTTCGATGAAACGTTCCGGCAACACGTCCAGGTTGAAACGAGCGGCTGTCTCCGGCCGCACACGCGAAATTCCGCGGACGGCGCCGCATGACACGGTTGCTGAAAAATCGGCCTCGTGGGCGCAAGGAATTCTATTAAACTGGACGCCAACCAAGTCCACAGTGTGCTTGTTTTTGCTAACCGTGCTTTTCCTGGCGCCCTTCGCCGGAAGCGCGTTTCATATTGACGACACTCTCTTCCTCTGGACCGCGAAGCACATCGTGGCGCATCCGCTTGATCCATATGGATTCTCGGCCGTCTGATACAACACCGAGATGCCGATGTCCGAGGTCACGAAAAACCCGCCTCCGGCTGCATATTTCGGCGCACTGATCGGATCTTGGGCTGGATGGTCGGAATACACGCTTCATCTCGCTTTCCTGCTTCCGGCTTTAGCGGTCGTTCTGGGCGTATATCACCTGGCCCGTGAGTTTGCCGAATCACCTCTGCTGGCCGCAGTCATAACGCTGGTTGCTCCCGGTTTCCCGGTCTCTTGCACCAGCATCATGAGTGACGTGCCGATGCTGGACCTTTGGATAGCCGCCGTCCTTCTGTGGCGCGAGGGGCTGGAATCAGGCAAACCCCTCCATCTCGCAGGCAGCGGCCTTCTCATCGCGGCGGCTATGGCCGTGATGGTCGCGAAGATGCAGCGTCGGAAGAATCGCCTACCCGAAGTGCCGCCTAACCAATTCGCTCCGATGAATATGACCTAATCCGATCACCTTGCGGCGACAAGAAGGACAGCATTTCAGGTGACGATCAAGGATGTCTTCCATCTCCGGACTCAATCTTCTCTTCAAGACCTCGTAGCACACCATGTCGAGGAAGGTGTCTGTGCAATCCAGTTCCTTGTAGAGATCCATCGCTACCTCCGTGACAGAACAAAAAGGCTGGACCAGCGCCATTGATGGTTCTACACACCTGGGTCGTGAATAAAGATCACCTCCATACAGGTCAGGCCGTCTGTGATGAGAAGCAAATCCAGGGTGTCGATGACTCCTGGGGAGACCATGCTCTTCTCAAACTGGAAATACTGCACTTGAACGATGGTGCTTCCATCGGCGGCGGCAGTCTGACTGATGACAGGGATGATGAGATATACGGTCTGGTTGGGATCGGAGAATAGCGCCGTTGCCAGGCGATCGAGGAACATGCCGCGCGTTATCCCCATGGCACGAAGGGCGGC
>JBEKYG010000412.1:0-5321 GCA_049511215.1 Acidobacteriota bacterium
CGCGAGGAGGTGCGCGTGGCGGTGCTCCCGGTGGTACGCGCGGGGGCACGGGAGGCAGAGGCGCTGCCGCGCCTGCACCAGCCGAACGGCAAACGCGCCGGTTTGAATTGCTCGAACTCGCGACCGGCGAGCGCTACTCCATTCCGAATCCGGCGAGCTTCCGCTTCTCAAAGGGCTCACATTGGCTGGCCGTGCGGCTCAACCGCGCTTCGACGGCCGACACGGCAAACTCGGGAGCCGACCTTATACTGCGGGATCTTTCCTCCGGCACCAGCCGCAACATCGGCAACGTGAGCCTTTACGATTTTGACTCTGCCGGCACGCAGCTGGCCTACACGGTCGATGCGCAGGACAAGATCGGCAACGGCCTCTACCTGCTTCGGCCCGCTACGGGCGAGATGCGCGTGCTCGCCTCGGCGGCGGCCGACTTCGACGCGCTTTCATGGAGCGCGGAAGGCGCAAACCTCGCCGTGTTGCGTGGCGAGAAAAAGAAGGAGAACAGGCAGAAGGACAACATACTCATCGCGTGGACGGATGTCGGGAGCGGCTCGGCGCGCGAGGCGCAGTTCGATCCGACGAAGGACGAGGGGTTCCCGAAGGGAATGGTACTGAGCGAGTTCACCACGCCGCAGTGGACCAAAAACGGCACGAAGCTTTTCATCGGGATCAAGGCTCAGGAGCCGGAGCCGCCGACGAGCACTGAGCCCCAGGCAAATGTCGACATCTGGCACTGGAAGGACGCACTGCCGCAATCGGAACAGATGATCCGGCTGCCGCAGGAAAGGCGCGCCACGCTGCCCGCGGCTTTCGTCATCGCCTCCAAGAAGTTCGTAGCTCTGGGTGACAACGACATGCGTGGCGTGACGCCGGTGGCAAACGGGAGCTGGGGGATCGGCCGCAACGACGCCGCATACCGCGGCGAGGTGACCGAGAACGCGCGGGCCGACTACTATCGCGTCAACCTGGAAACCGGCGAGCGAACGCTCATCTCGAAGGGGCTCACGCGCACCATGGGGAGTTCGCCGGACGGAAAGTGGTTTCTCTACCTCAAGGACAAACACGTTCACGCGTTCAACCTCGACAGCGCCAAGGACACCGTGATCGATGCCAAGGCCGGCAAGAGCTTCGTGGACGAGCAGGACGATCATCCTGCCGAAAAACCGACGTACGGCGTGGCCGGGTGGACGAAGGACGGCACCTCGGTGCTCCTGTACCACAGATACGACATCTGGCAGGTGTCGCTCGATGGCGGCACGGCGGTGAACCTGACCAAAGGGAAAGGCGATGCCGATGAGGTCCGCTTCCGGCTCGTCCGCTTAGACGCAGGCGGACGTGGCGGACGCGGGGGACCCGGGGGCGGTGGCGGCGGACGCGGCGGCGCGGGCGGCGATGAGGAGGGCGTCGATCTCTCCAAACCGCAGCTCCTCTCCGCATATGGCGAGTGGACCAAGAAGTCAGGCTACTGGTCGCTCGTATCCGGCCAGGAGCCCAAGCCGCTCATCTGGCTCGACAAGCAAGTCGGCCAGGCGGAGAAGGCCAAGGACGCCGACCGGGTGATCTTCACCCAACAATCGTTCACCGAGTTTCCCGACTGGTGGTTGACAAGCTCGGCATTCGAGACCCCGCGCAAGGTGACCGACGCCAATCCGCTCATCACCGATTATGCCTGGGGATCCCGCGTGCTCGTCGACTTCAAGAACTCGAAAGGGCAGCGCCTGCAAGCGACGCTCACGCTCCCCGCGAATTACGAGCAGGGAAAGAAATACCCGATGCTCGTCTATATCTATGAACAACTGTCGAACACCCATCACGCATTCTCGATGCCCGTTTATGATGATCGTCCGCACATGTCGGCTTACGCGAGCGACGGCTATCTCGTGCTCGAGCCCGACATCGTATACGAGACGGGCAAGCCCGGACTCTCGGCGCTGGATTGCGTGACGGCGGCCGTGAAAAGGGTGATCGAGTTGGGTTACGCCGATCCCAAGCACATCGGACTTCAGGGCCACAGCTGGGGCGGTTACGAGTCATCGTTTATCCTCACGCAGACGGACATGTTCGCCTGCGTGGTCACCGGAGCTCCGCTCACCGACCTCACGAGCATGTACGACGAGGTCTACAAGCAGACCGGTACGGTGAACCAGGGGATTCTAGAGATGGGGCAGGGGCGCTGGGGAGCCAACGTCAACCCATGGACCGCGCACGATCTGCTCGAAACCCAATCTCCCGTGCACCAGGTTACGAAAATCACTACCCCGTTCCTGATTCTGCAAGGAACAGCCGATGGAGCCGTAGACTGGGACCAGGGACTCGAGTATTTCAACGCCGCGCGGCGGAACGGAAAGCAGGTAATCTTCCTCTCATATCCCAACGAGCCGCATCACCTGGCGAAAGAGGAAAACCAGAAGGACTTTCAGATCCGAATGAAGCAGTTCTTCGATCACTACCTGAAGGGGACGCCCGCACCCAAATGGATGACCGACGGCGTCCCGCAGACGGAGAAGGGCGGCCCGATCAAGTAGCCTGTCCGGTCGAGAGTCCACGGCGCCAGATCTTGCCACCAGAACCACTGGTACTGGGGTCCACCTCCGCCGGTCTTCAAGAACCTCATTGTGGCGCAGTGGAGCCTCGAAGACGTGCGCGACGACTGCACGTCATATCAGGCCTTCAAGCACAACCAGCGCTTCGGCATGGGCGAGGAAAACACACCGATTTACCTGTGCCGCCACGTTAACTTCGACATACAGAAAATCTGGTGGCACTCTCACCACTGGAATTAACCGCATATGGCCTCCTCGATCAAAAACACGGCTTGTCCTTCCGTGTGGCTGCTTGCCGTCTTCACAAGTTGTTTTTTACTGACTCGCCTTGGGTAGTCTTGTTATGCTTTTTCGTGGGTCGGTCTCAGCTTTTGTCTTTGCACCTCGAGAGTGTGTCTGGTCACAGGCAACCTAACGGCGATCTATGACCAAAGGACCGACCTTCTCATCTCATTTATCCGCATGAATCCTCTCAGAGGGGAGTGGACGACTGTGAAGCACTACGCGAAACTTTCCGGCACCTTAAGCCTGCTCTTGTTGTCAGTCCTGATTTCCCCTGCTACGTGCCAAAACAGCGCAGACAAAACGAACTGGCCATCCTTCCGCGGCCCCAACGCCAGGGGCATCGCGGAAGGATACCCGCTCCCCGCCGCGTGGGATGCGGCTGCCTCCAAAAATATTCAATGGAAGACCCCAATCCCTGGACTTGGCCATTCAAGCCCGATTATCTGGGGAGACCGCATTTTCCTGTCAACCGCCATCAGCAGCGTCGAGAAACCGGAGCTCAAGGTAGGCTTGTATGGCGACATCGAATCCGTCAAGGATGACACCCCTCATCGCTGGATTGTGTATTGTCTGGATAAGCAGTCCGGCAAGATAGTCTGGGAGAAAACGGTCTACTCGGGCGTTCCCAAGATAAAACGACATCCGAAGTCCACCCATGCCAGTTCGACCCTCGCCACCGATGGTCAGCATCTGGTCGCTTTCTTTGGCTCCGAGGGGCTTTACTGTTTGGATATGGATGGCAATCAGCTCTGGAAGAAGGACCTCGGGCTGCTCGATTCGGGCTACTATGTTGTTCCCGAGGCGCAGTGGGAATTCGGCAGCTCACCGATCATCTATCAGAATATGGTGCTGGTCCAATGCGATGTTCTGAATGGCGCGTTTGTTGCAGCCTTCGACATCAATGACGGCAGTAGAACCTGGTATACGGCGCGGGATGATGTCCCGACCTGGGGAACCCCGACCGTTTATGACGACGGCAAGCAGGCGCAAATGATCATAAACGGCTACAAACACATCGCCGGTTACGATGCGAAAACGGGTATGGAGCTGTGGCGGCTCAAGGGTGGAGGCGATATCCCCGTGCCCACGCCCATCGTGGCCCATGACATGGTCTTCATCACAAATGCCCACGGATCGATGGCACCGATCTTTGCCATCCGCTTGAATGCAACGGGAGATATTTCCCTCAAGGGGGATGAGACCTCGAACCAGTATGTCGCATGGAGTGTTCCGCGGGACGGGGCTTACATGATCACGCCCCTGGTGTATGGCGACTACCTGTACAGCTGCAAAAACAACGGGGTGCTGTCCTGCTACGAGGCCAAGTCCGGCAAACGCGTCTACCAGGAACGCCTCGGCAACGGGACCACCGGCTTCACCGCCTCGCCGGTTGCGGGTGACGGGAAGATCTATTTTTCGAGCGAAGATGGGGACATCTACGTGGTCAGGACGGGACCAAAGTTTGAAATTCTCGCAAAAAACTCGATGGGTGCGGTCTGCATGGCTACCCCGGCAATCTCTGCCGGTGTCATCTACTTTCGCACTCAATCACACGTGGTCGCGATCTCCGCCAAACCTTAAAGGAGATCGAGGCCGGAAACTTGCAGAAAAGCAAAGAAGTCACAGTTGACCGGCTGATATTGAGAAAAACGCGCCTGAAGAGGAAAGGCTCTTCTGAAGGAAAAGGATTTACGGTTTTGCAGATTTCTGGATTTCCATTAAATATTGGCTGGTCAAGTCACAGGTATAGACTCTATCCGCGGGCTTGCTCACGTGTATTACGCAACCGGCAGGCGGGAGAAGGCCTTGTGGCTTATGGAAACGGCGGTCAGGATCGCGCAAGGCTTTCTTGCTGACGACTCAATAATAGATCCGGAGGTTATTCAGCAGATGCAGGACAATATAGAGCTGATGAAATCAAACAAACCGTTAATAAGATTGGGATGAGGCAAGACGGGAGTATCGATGCGTAGCTATTCGAAATACATTAAACGTGCGAAAGAGCTGAGTGCGCGTGGAGCGAAGGTCATACCGGCGAAGAGCATCGTTGCCGCTGAATGGGTGCTGATGAAATGCCAGTTCGGATGCGACGGGTACGGTGGATGTCTGACCTGTCCGCCGCATTCGCCGGCGCCCGAGACGACGCGCCGGATGCTGGAGTATTACAAACACGGCCTGCTGATCCATGGCAACGAATACACCGATATCCGCTCGATCGTGGTGACGCTTGAACGGGAGATGTTCCTCGATGGCTACTTCAAGGCGTTCGGGATGGGGGCCGGCCCCTGTAACCTGTGCGAGGAATGCGCCGACACCTGCCGCCATGCCGAGAAGACGAGACCGTCGCTGGAGGCGTGCGGGATCGATGTCTATACCACGGTCCGGGCTAATGGCTATCCGATCGAGGTACTAAAGACGACCGACTGCAAAGGGAATTACTACGGGATCGTGCTTTTTGAGTGACGGAGGGTGAGGCGATAACCCGGCTCTAGAATC
>JBEKYG010000413.1:0-5295 GCA_049511215.1 Acidobacteriota bacterium
TGAACTATTTCCAGGCGATGCTGATTCAGTTTGCGTTCTTTTCGGCGTACCTCCTTTTCTCGGTCCCGTGGGCAAGGGTGATCGACTGGATCGGTTACAAGAGGACTATGGTTGTCGGCCTCCTCACAATGGCATTAGGAGCCTTCCTGTTCATCCCGGCTGCGGCCGCGGCCTCCTATCCTCTTTTTCTCGCCGCGCTGATGGTGCTTGCGGCCGGTATCACCGCCTTGCAGGTGGCGGCCAATCCATACGTCTCGGTACTCGGGCCGGAGAGAACTGCCTCCAGCCGGCTGAATCTGGCACAGGCGGTCAACTCGCTGGGACATACGACTGCGCCCTGGGTCGGCGGACTGCTCATCCTCAGTGCGGCGCCGCTGAGCATGGAGGCACTGCGGCGCATGTCTGTGGAGGCACAGCAGGCTTATCGCATCCATGAGGCATCGTCGGTCAAGCTGCCCTACCTCGTAGTCGGCCTTGCCCTTCTTACACTCGGTGTTACGATCGCGAGGTTCAAGCTCCCTCCGATGCCCACTGTGGAGCGTCACGTGGCGGCCGGAGCGAGCAAGAGCTTGAGGAATTACCCTCACCTGCTGCTCGGCGTGGTTGGAATCTTCCTTTATGTGGGCGCCGAGGTGGCGATCGGCAGTCTGCTGATCAGCTACCTCATTCAACCGGAAATCGGCAACATCTCGCGCACGCTCGCGGCCTCATTGGTGGGGTTCTGCTATTGGGGCGGCGCGATGATGGGCCGTTTTATCGGTTCGGCGGTCCTGCAGAAGCTGCAGACTCGAATGGTGCTGGCCATCGCCGCGGTGATGGCATGTCTGCTGGTTTGTACCTCGATGCTCACCTTCGGCCATGTGGCCATGTGGAGCCTCATCCTGGTTGGGTTTTTCAATTCCGTGATGTTCCCCGGCATCTTCACTCTGGGAATCGCACGGCTCGGCCCGCGGACGGGCGATGCCTCCGGCCTGCTGGTAATGGCGATCGTCGGCGGCGCCGTCATTCCTCCGGCCACGGGTTGGCTGGCAGATCACATCGGAATTCATCATTCATTCATACTGCCCGCCACTTGCTATCTCTACATCGTCTTCTATGCCCTGAAGGGGTGCGTGAGCCGTAGGGCTCATGAGCTAAGTCAACTGTAATAAACGGTGAGATCAATGGAAACAAAGATCAAATCCTACCCGTCCGAGTCCTTTATCCTTGCGCTCCCGGATAGAAACGCTTATAGGAGGAGAGATCAATCCGCCGTGCTGGTAGGAGACGTGTTTGAAAACTCCACACCCGGCACCATCATTTGGGTATAAAATCCCATTTGTGATCGACTGGGCCGATCTTGGGCTTTGGCAGACGGGCCGAAGTTAACATAACATCCCCATATCAGAAGCCGGAGGGAAGGCATCTCGGGTAGAGCCGACCGCCAAAGCGGCAGCTTGTTTTTCCTACCGCGGCCTTCGGCCGCAACCAATGAGATAGAAGAGGATATCGCCTTGAAACTTGCAGAAAAGCGAAGTAGTCATAGATAAAGGCTCTATCGTGCTCCATTCCGCCTGATATGCTCATACCGGAGGTCGCGCTCGGTAGGACCCTCTGTAACTAGTCTCAGCTTGACAGGCCATGTGGGAGCATTCCGCTACCCAAAGTCGAATCTATCAAGCTACAATGCACTTATCGCTGATCTGCCTGGTCCGGTTTTTTAAGTTGTCACTTTGGAGGATGAATTCCTCGTGATAGGCAAGACCGTTGGCCATTATCGGATCGTCGAGAAACTCGGAGAAGGCGGCATGGGCATTGTCTATAAGGCCCGTGACCTGCACCTGGACCGATTCATCGCACTAAAAATCCTGCCTCCAAGCAAGGTCTCCGATCCGGATCGCAAGCTGCGCTTCATCCAGGAAGCGAAGGCTTCGTCTGCGCTCAATCATGCGAACATCGTGACCGTCTATGATATCGCCGAGCAAGACGGAGTTAATTACATCGCCATGGAATACATTGAGGGCGCAACGTTTGATCTGCTCATCCATCACAAGGGGCTTTCAATGGGAGAAGCCCTCCGGTATGCCGTTCAAATTGCCGACGCCCTCGCCGCCGCGCACTCGGCCGGCATCGTACACCGGGATCTCAAGCCAGCCAACATCATCGTGACCCGCAACGGCCAGGTCAAGGTGCTCGACTTTGGCCTGGCAAAACTTGTGGAACATGGTCTGGGCTCTGGTGACCCCGAGTTGCAGCCGACAGTTACATCGGCCGCAAGCGAGGCACCCCGGACAGACGAGGGCATGCTGGTGGGCACGGTTGCCTATATGTCTCCGGAGCAGGCTCAAGGGAAGAAAATCGACGGGCGGTCGGACATTTTCTCATTCGGTGCGGTTCTGTACGAGATGATCACGGGCCGATCCGCGTTCAAGGGTGAGAACAAAATATCCACTCTCGCTGCGATCATCAATCAGGAACCAAGACCCGCAAGCGATCTCGTGGAGGGTTTGCCGCGCGAAGTGGAGCGTCTCATCACCCTCTGCCTGCGCAAGGATCCGGCCCGGCGTTACCAGCACATGGAAGACGTCAAGGTCGCGCTCGAGATGTTGCGAGAAGACTCCGATTCCGGCAAGCTGACATCCAGTGCCTCGGTTCCGGCCGGTGGTTTTGGTGGACGGTGGTCTCTCCGCACGGCCATTGCACTCGTTGGAATCGTGCTGGCCGGCTTGGCCGGAGTGACCTGGTTCTATCTTCGCTCACAATCGAACCTAGCTGGAGGTGCGTCGCAGGCTGAGACCGCTCGTGGAGGGCACCTCACGCTGCTAGTCTCCTCGGAAGGTGCGGCTTCCGATCCGGCCCTGTCACCGGACGGCAAGATGATCGCCTTTGTCGGCGAATCCCAGGGACGGGGGGATCTCTTCGTCCGCCGTGTAGCGGGCGGCGGACAGATCCGCTTGACCAGTGACGACGCGGGCGAAGCCGTGCCGGTCTTTTCTCCGGATGGCGAGCGCATCGCCTACACACGATTCAGCTCGGCGCTGAAGCTGCCTGAAGTCTGGATCGTCCCGACTCTTGGCGGTCAACCCGTCCGTGTGAGGGACAACGCGTTGGATGCCACTTGGTCACCGGACGGGAAACGGCTCGCGTTTATATTGAGGCGGCCAGGAGAGGGGGATACGCTCGCTACGTCAGCTGCTGATGCCACAGACCTGTCCACGGTCATGCGCAGTGACGCCGCCTACCCGTTTTTTCGCCATCCTTCATGGTCCCCGGATGGCAAGCAACTGGCGGTCACACGGAGCTCAGGCGGGATTGCGGGCGAGATCTGGATCGTTCCGCTGGACGGCGGGCAGGCGCGCCGCCTCTCGAACGACCCGCCAGGCATCTTCAGCAGCCAATCTGTGTTCGCACCAGATGGACGCGGCATTGTTCACAAGTCGAACCGTGCGGGCGCCACGAATCTTTGGATCATGCCCTTGGACGGAGGATTGCCGGTGCGACTTACTTCCGGACCTGGACCCGATGAGTCACCGAGCGTGTCACGCGGCGGTTCGATCGCGTTTACAAATGCGCGCTCGCGGTGCGCGCTGGTCGTCTACAATCTTGCCAGTGGACAGGCTCGCGAGTTGCTGACGTACTCCTCGGTCCTATGGGCGCCGGCCTTCTCTCCCGGCGGTCAGGAGTTGGCGTTCAGCCAGTCCGAAAGAGACGGGTCGTGGCATATATGGACGGTGCCGTTGTCCGGCGGTTCCGCACGGCAGTTGACTTTTGGCTCATTGCCCGAAATCTACCCCCGTTTCACTCCCGACGGAACCTATATCATATATCAAACCTGGAGCCCCGGCCCCGATCGCATCTGGCGAGTGCCGCTGGCCGGCGGACCATCTGAGGCACTTACTCCTGCCCGCGAGGATGACGACGGCTACGCTGATGTTTCGCCCGACGGGCAGTGGCTTGCATTTGCGCGCTCCGAAAAGGGAAGCACGCACCTCTGCGTGATGTCGTTGAAGGGCGGCGAGGCCAAGTCACTGACTAATGCGGCCTCCACCTTGCCGAGATGGTCTCCGGACGGTCGCTGGATTGCTTTCAGCGCCAGTCGCGGGTACGACGGAGGCGTGTCCCTCATCGGCGCAGACGGAACAGGTGTGCGCCGCCTCTCCGAAACGGGCGGCTGGCCGGTCTGGTGGCCCGATGGCAAGCACCTTGGATTTCAGAATCAGGGGCCGGATGGAACCCAGGTAATCCTTACGGTTCCCTTCGCCGGCGGTCCTCCGCAATTGCTGCCCTCCGTGCGCTACACCGGCACAAACAATCCTTTCGATCTATCTTCCGATGGCAACCTGCTCGCCACTTCCAATTGTTCGCAGGTCTCGTCCGAAATCTGGCTTCTCGAACCGCGGCGATAAACCGATTCAGGAAATGCGACAGGGCACTCATGACATGTCGTTCAGGCCAGCTTTTTCAGCGAATCCAGAATCCGGGCAACTTCCCCCTCGTGATTGCAGATGTGGAATGAAACTCGATGGCGTCTATGCCGAGGATAAGAAAGGCTGCATCCGCTTCCGCCCGGCGTTTCCGCCCAGCGATGCGGAGATGGCCCGGGTGACCGAGCGCATTCGGGCCTTATCGCCAGGCTCCTCGAGCGCCGCGGCCTGGGGCCGCAAGCCGATTGTGACGAATCGGATACCCTCCGGCACAGCCAGCCGCTGCTCGCCGAACTCTTTGGCGCTTCGATTTCCGGGCGCGTAGCCACCGGGCCGCGTGCCGGCCGCCGGATCGCCAAGGTCGGCGACGCGATCGATTTGGAAGACATCGCTGTCCCCTCCGGCCCGCGTTGTGCCACGATTGCCGATTGCACGCGCCCTGCAGGAGCGTGAGATCCACGAGCTTGACTTTTCGTGAGCAGGGAGACGAATCCGCTGCCGCTTGCTGGAAGAAGTGTGTCAAAACTGGCAAAGGATTTGTGGGTAAGTAGTACGAAATACACGAAACGTTGTCGCGTGTTTCGTGGTTTCCATTTTCTAGGACACAACGAGAGCTGATCTGATGGCAACCACTGAAACTACCACCGTAGCCGTGCCGCCCTCATCGTACAAAGCAGCATTCGCAGTGATGACCTCGCTGTTTTTCATGTCGGGCTTTCTCACCGAACTGAACGACGTTTTGGTGCCACATCTCAAATCCATTTTCGACTTGAACTATTTCCAGGCGATGCTGATTCAGTTTGCGTTCTTTTCGGCGTACCTCCTTTTCTCGGTCCCGTGGGCAAGGGTGATCGACTGGATCGGTTACAAGAGGACTATGGTTGTCGGCCTC
>JBEKYG010000414.1:0-5282 GCA_049511215.1 Acidobacteriota bacterium
CTGAGCCATGTGGCGGCCAATCGTGACCGCCTGCTCAATAACTTTTATCTCAAGAGCAAGAGATCGGTTGCCAAAGCGACTACCGAAGGACCGGCGGCTTATGTAATTCCGGCGACGGAGAAGCGGCAGTACGACGCGACCGATCTGGTGAATCTCCTCCGCCGGCAGGGTTGTGAAGTCCATGTCGCCACCGAAGCGATAAAGACCCGAGACGGGGATTTCCCCGCCGGCAGCTATGTCGTTCGCATGGATCAGCCCTATTCCAGGACGGCGGACATGTTGCTCGATACTGCGTACTTCAATGCCAACGACAGGCCCTATGACGACACGGCATGGACGCTGGGTGCCCTGAAGAATGTCAAGACAGTCCGGGTCAAGGATACTGCGATCCTGAAAGGCGCAATGACTCTGCTGGCCGCCGATGCCAGGCCGAAAGGCCAGTTGCTCGGATCGGGCACTGCTGCCTATGCGATTCAAAACAGCGCCGATACCAATCTCGCAACCTTCCGATTTCGTTTGCCTGATGTCAGGATGCTGGCTGTGGAGGAGTCGTTCGAAGCGGGAGGCCAGAAGTTCGGGCGCGGTTCTTTCATTATCCCTGTTTCGGGTGACGTGAAGGCAAAGTTGGCCAAAGCTGCCGAGGATCTGGGAATTACTGCCTATGGGATCGAGGAGATGCCCAAAGTCTCTGCGCACGAGCTGGCTGTGCCGCGAATTGCGATCTTGCACACATGGACCAACACGCAGGACGAGGGATGGTATCGATTAGCCTTCGAGAATCTCAGCATTCCGTACAGTTATATTTCTGACCACGATATTGCGCAGACACCCGACTTAAAGAGCAAGTACGACGTTATCGTTTTTCCCCCAGCGGGGGGCGGGGGGCCCGGCGGTGGGGCCGGGGCGCAACGGACTGTCAATGGTTCCCCCATGACCGGGGATCCCATTCCCTGGAAAGCTACGGACAAATACCCGAACATGACCGGGCCGAACGGCGCCCAAACCGATGACATGCGCGGCGGAATGGGGCTTCGTGGCGTTTTGAATCTTCAGGCGTTCGTCGAACAGGGTGGACTCTTCGTGGTGATCTCCGGCAACAGCTCGATTCCGATCGATTACGGATTGGTGGATGGGCTTTCAATTGCGGAGACTCGTCAGCTTCAGGCGCGCGGCAGCGTGTTGAACTCCGACGTTGTCGACAAGAGGAGTCCGGTCACCTATGGCTATGAAGATAAGCTGGCCCTGTTCTTCAGCGGGTCACCCGTTCTAAACCTTGGCGGTCCAGGAGGTGGTCCAGGCGGAGGGCCTGGTGGTCCTGGCGGACCTGGAGGTGGTCCCGGCGGCGGCCCCGTTGGTCCTGTAGCCGCCTCCGGACAAGGCACGACCCGAGAGACCGGACGCGGCAGCCTGAACGATCCCGACGTTCCGCAGGCCCGTCCCCCTTTCCTGCCTCCCGAGGGGGGACCTCCTCCCGGTCCCGGCGGGGGCGGCCCGAATCCGATGACTCCGCCTGGCCAACGCCCAAGAATACTTCTGCGGTGGGCTCCGGCGCGTGAACTCCTAGCCAGCGGAATGCTGGCGGGCGGTGCGGAACTTGCCGGCAAACCGGCCGTGGTCGATGCACCCGTGGGGAAGGGACACATTCTGTTTTTTTCCAATCAACCCTTCTATCGCATGGAGACCAGCGGCTGTTACATGCTGCTGTTCAATGCGGCGCTCAACTACAACAACCTGTCTCCGCGATAGAGCGACCCAGCTCGCAACCAATCTTAAATCGTGGGGGCCGGTTCCAAAACCGGCCCCCTGTCGGGAATCAGGCAGATCTCATAAGAGGAACGGCACGAGGCAAATCTTAGGTAGTTTCTGTCGCGAAATTCGGTAACCCTCGATCGTGGACTTGGACGTGGACATGCACAGAGAGGTGGCGATCTGAAAAATGTTACGTCCGAGAGTCTCCCTCGGGCAAGGCGTCCACGTCCACGTCGATGTCCAGGTCCAGGTCCAAGCTGCTCACTCGGTTGTTCGATGTCACCAGCGGGTTTCGCGACCGAAACCTGGGAGATAAAAAGTGAAGGAGAGGAAAATGAGAAAAGGCTTTGTCATCGGAATGATACTGGCGTTGTTAGCTATCTTGATCCTTAGCGGTTATGTGCAGCCTGCCCAGACAACCGCATCTCCTCGATCTTCGCAACGTCCTGACGCAGCAGGGACCGGATCGGCCGGCCCGGGAGGTGCGTGGGAGAAACCGTACCCTGGTTTCACGGGCGATCCGTATACCCGGGACCCGAAGCAACTCATCACCCAGGAATACTTCGGCAATGAGTGGGTCAATACAATTCCGGAGGATGCCACCGTACCCTCACCGTATGTGCATCACGGATATATATCCGGCTCGTCTGCGAAATTGACCCCCTATTCCGGACCCAAGGGCATGTACGACTACTACGCCACGCTAGCCAAAACCTCGCCGCGGGTCAAGATGTGGAACATCGGCAAATCCTTCAAGGGTCTGGATATGTATATTGTCGCCGTGTCCAGCGCAGACACGATCAAACGCCTGGACCAGTACCAGCAGAATCTGCGCAAGCTCGCGGACCCGCGCAAACTGGGGTATCCCGCGAATGCCAGATCCGCCGATACCGAAGCGGAGCAACTGATCGGCGACGCGGCAAAGACGAAGCCGATATTCTGGATATTCGGCAAGGTCCATTCCAATGAGACGGGCGGCGGCGAGATGCTGATGGAGCTTGCCTACAGGTTGGCTGTAGACAAACGGCCCATGTTTGAGGAGATACGGAATAACTTGATCGTGTTCATCACCGATCCCAATCCGGACGGCACGGATATGGTGGCTGCCTGGGTCGATCGCTATATGAAGGATCCAGTCTGGAAGGATAAAGAGCCGAATCTTCCCTTCTACAACTGGTACACGCAACATGACGATAACCGCGAGACCTTCATCAACTCGCAGCCCGAATGGAAGAACGTGATCAAGGCGAACAGCGAGTGGCCGACTCAGGTTCAGTTGCAGCTGCACGAGCAGGATTTCCTTCAGGCGACGACCGGCAATCTGGCGGCTCCGCCTCAAGCGGATCCTATCGCTCAAACCGAGCTGCAGTGGCTCGCGTCCAGGGAACTGACCCAGATGGAGGCGTTCGGCATGCCCGGTGTCTCTGAGTCACTTCTTGCCACCGCGCTCCCTTCCCCGTTCAGCGGGGATATGATGGCGTTCCTTACCAACGGTGTCGGCAAGCATTACGAGACTTTCGCCGGGGCCAGGCCGGGCGGCATCGGTGGCGTGTGGCACCCCTATAAGATCCTGGATGTCGGACCGCCGCTTCCCGCGAGGGGAACGAGGTGGGCCGGAGATATTCCGCTGCCATACTTCTATCCGAAGATCGCCTGGTCATTCAGGAACAATATCAACTACTCAGAAACAGGCGCTCTCACCACGGCGCGTGAGATGGCGCGCAACCGCGAAGTGATACTCCAAGATTACTGGGTCAAGTGCAGGAATTCCGTTTCTGCTCCGGGCACGACTCAAGTCGGCGCCAATGGCGCGTTCACATATGCGTATGCCTACGTGGTGCCGTCAGGACAGAAGGACATGCCGGACACGGTCAATATGATCAACAACCTGCTGGAGAACGGAATCGAAATACGCACGGCCCAAAACGCGTTCTCCGCCTCAAAGGTAACAGCGCTTTCGCTGCCGCCGAATGACATCGCGCCTTCCAACGGCAGCAAGACGTATCCGGCTGGGAGTTACCTGATTCTCGTGGGCCAGCCTTACGCGCACCTGGTTTCCACGCTGCTGGATCCCGCGGCGCCTCCAGCCGACAGGCCGCCTCCCGGCGACAGCGGCTGGCAATATGGATTGATGCGCGGCGTCGCCGTCGACCGTGTTGACGATCCGGCTGTCCTGACTGTACCCTCAGCGCTCATCAGCGACAGGCAGATTCCCTATCCCTATGCGATCACCGACCCGGTATCCGCCGGATACTACGCCATCAGCCACAACAGCATTAACAACATCGTCACGCTCGTGTTTTCCCTGGCCAAGGACGGCTACAAAAGCTACGCGGCCGAAGAAAGCAACGGTTCTGTCAAACGTGGCGATGTTCTGGTGCCCGCCGATCAAAAGAACGTTTATGCGGCCCTCAAATCGCTGGTGCCCAAGCTTGGCTTGACGATGCGAACCATGGCTGCGGCCACAGCCGGCAAGCTCCATGAGCTGAATGTTCCCAGAATAGCGCTGTTTCACAGTTGGGACATGCCGGGAATTATGGACGGAGGCTGGTCGAGGTTCACATTTGACAAATTCAACGTCCCCTATACGATCATCCAGCGCACCGACGTGCTTGAAGGCAACCTCAGGAGCAAATTCGACGTTATCTTCCTGCCCGATACCGACGCGATGTCGCTGAAGATAGGAGGCAGGGAGCCGGCGGGTACGTTTCCCGATGAAGTCTGGTATGGACCCGTCCAGACCAAGCAAAGGAACGGCGGGCTCGGCGACGCAGGCATCGCAGAACTCAAAAAATACGTGGATGCCGGCGGCCTCTTGATTTGCAACAATGCTTCCTCGGAGCTGCCGATCGCCTACGGCTTTATCAAGGATGTCACATTCCTGGGATCCAGGGATAACTTCCGCGCTCCCGGCGCATTGGTCAGGATTCTGCCCAGCCGCACCAGCCCGATCACCTACGGCGCGGATGATCAGGAATGCCTCTATCAGGACAATAGTCCCGTCTTTACTGCTCCCGCAGAGTGGGTAGTTGCCTCGTACCCGAACGACCCGGCAAAGATCCTGCTGGGCGGCGCTCTTCAGGGAGGGGAGAAACTGGCGGGCAAGGCGGCCATCGTCGATGCCAGGGCGAAAGACGGCTCCGGCCGCGTGATTCTGTTTGGGACCGACATCACCTACAGGTGGCAGGCCCACGGCACTTATTTCTTGCTCTGGAATGCAATTCTGAACTGGGACGATTGCAATTGATTGCCCGGAATTTCGATCGAGACGGCAGGTGGCGGGCGTTCTTGGGCGCATGCCCGATCGTTCCAGGCCGATCGAAAATGCTTGACAGCATGTAATATTGTATGTAATATGCCACGCAAAAGCGTTGGTTCTAATCTTCCGGGCGCCGCGCAACGGCGATCCGATTTGGGACGGGAATCAGTACCCTTTGCAGATCTTAGATATTTCTGTTTTGCGGACGGTCCGCTCGAGGCGGATCAGACTCGCCGTGGCTTGAACCGGCTCCTTCCCTGGCAGCGTGAGTTGG
>JBEKYG010000415.1:0-5281 GCA_049511215.1 Acidobacteriota bacterium
CACTACTCCTTTTTCGATTTCGATGATGCGTCCCTCCCAATCGGGCAGATGAATGCCCAGGGGCTGCGCAAAACGGCGGGCAACATCGAAGATGAGGCTGAAGCCCTTGGTCTTACTTTTTGGAGTATCTTCATCTTCCTCTTCATCGTCTGACTCCCCGCCTTCTTTATCACCGGAACTATTACCGTTGCCCCCGTTTGTACTCTGCAACGTCCAGAGAAACAGCGCCGTAAGACGAGCGTCTTCTTCCAACGCCGCTGTTGCGCCTGTTCCACGCCCTGCTTCAGCCGAGCCCAGGACTTGTGCAAGCGCTGCCTTGCCTACAAGCTCCCATACCTTCTCCAGAAATTCTGCTAGATCCACTTCGCGGCCTTCGGCGGTTTCTACTCTTGCATGCCGACTGAAGATTTCAAGAGCGGGTCCGATGCAAGCAAACACAAGGTCAGCGCCTCGGACTCCCTCTGACTGAAGCCTTTCCATCCAGTTCCCCACACGCTTGGGCAATTCACGGAGGACATCGGTCCAATCGCCAACAGAAGCTTCTACCGATCTGGGGCGGCAGACGAGGTGAACACTGGTGGCCAGCGCGGCAGATTCGCGGGCGCGGGGTCGGCTAACCTGTTCTGTTTGGATGGGCCAGGAGGCATTGATTACCCACCCGCCGTTAATTAAACCGGAAAGAAGTGCCTCCCAGCCTTCTGTTGTTTTGTGAGCAAAAACCACACAACCAATTCCATCATCCATAAGGAGGCGTCGCCCCTCAGCAAAAGCTGTTGCCATCCTCTTCTCGAAAAACTTCCGGTCCTTTGGGTCCCCTTTGAAACTCTTGGTTTCGTCCTGAACTATTTCCCGTGTCTTAGGCGTGAGCGGATTTGCGGGATCGTAAGGGTCGCAAAGCAAAGGTCGTCCTGGAAGTGCTCGTTTTAACCATACAAAGAAAAAATCGGAAAGGTCTGAGTAGGGTACCGCATCGTAATAGGGTGGATCTGTAAACCAAATGCCTGAGCTATTGTTAGGCAGTGGATGTTCGCATGCATCTGCTAATTCAAATGTGCCACTGCCCCAATTCCAGCCGATCGATTTCAAATTCGAAAGAATGTTCTCGACGGTTGTTGTGAAGCCTCCGCTTGATTCAGAGGATACGACGCTCTCGGCAAACTCCCACCTCATCGGCAGCGCTTGCATATTAAACGTCTTCCTTGGACATTCAGCGATGGGCTCCCAGGGGCAATTTGCGGATACCAATTCGACGTGCTTTCAAAAGATTAAGCCGGGAAGTGCGTAACGGGATCGTCCCACTTGCTTCAGATACTTCAAGAGGGTAATCAGCGCCAGTTTCTGTCGTGCCGAGAAGAGGTCACCCCATTGGAGAATTCCGTATCGCTGTACACGAAATCCCAGCGTCCCGATTGGCGGGAGTGGCTCGTCCGGCACGAGGCTAAAACCATTCAGCAAGGGTTCGGCGCTAAGTTGTTTCAGTCGCATCATTGCTTTGTAAATGGCTTCATAATCTTTCTCGTTCGGAAGACGGTAAATGCGACCCTGTCCATGATCTCTAAGAGCAGCCACTGCCAACAAACGAGCCCCGCCCACTCTTTGTCCATTGGTGTCAAACACCGCATCTGCCCCACCGCACTGTGCGGCAAGCTGTGCCCTGACACGCTCAGGTGCAAGAACGGTGCTACATGCGAGACATTTCGCCCTGGCGCGGTTCACTGTGTTAGCTTGTACTTCACGGTCATTCGCGGGCTCAAAGAGCTCAAATTCGATCTGTGGCGACATCCCGTGGGGGCGTCTAACGGTGGCTTTGAGAGCCCGCTTGCGCTTGGCTTTCTTACAGAGCCAAAAAGAACGTAAGAGCGGAATCTCGGCACCACAATTTGGCGATTCACAGCGAACGGTGCGCGCCCAAAGGTATGCCATAGGCTGAGCGCCATCAGAGTCCGGAGGATAGAACTCCGATAACTCTTGTTCGGAGGCATCTTTGATTTTTTGTCCGGCCTTCCGAAGCGCCTCGACCAGTTCTCGTCCGTGGCGCGGAATCTCTTCCAGCATTATGCTGAGTATCAAACAGGCCACGGGATTGAGGTCGCTTGCGAAGGTATCGCATCCGAGCCTCAACGCTTCAAGGGGAATAGATCCCCCACCAGCGAACGGGTCCACCACAAGCGGCGGTTCCTGCCCATGAGCCGCACGAACTAGTCCTCGGCAGACTTCCAGATACTGAGCATTTGACGCCATGTCCCAGTTAGCAAAGTCCCCGATAAATCGGAGAAGTTGCTCACGCAGTTCTTCGTCTTCCTTGCCTGGTCGGCCTTGGACCTTCGCAAGCAGATCCCTCGCTTTGTCCTTGAACTCGAGTGGGCAGTGCCGGTCGCAGGGATCAGGCAGGAGCAATCCCAGCAACATCGCTCGACAAGCCGCGAGTGGTCGCCGCGCCCACCACAAATGCAATGTGGAAGGATGACCGTGCCGTATCGATTTTTCCCGAGCCGCGTACTTCGATACCACGGCGATGGGGAAATCGACTTCCGCAAGCCGCTTGCATTCCTTGGGGATCATCGATCGTCTCAGGGCAGAATGGTTCGGATCGATATGAGCTGTGAACGGTGTATTGGTTTCGTTTGTTTCTCCGTCGTGATTAACTCGTCTGCGCCAACAGAGGCCGCGGCGGCAATGTGGAGGGCATCCATTGCAGACAGCCCACGTTTCACTGCCTCGTCGTAGGCCTGCTGCGCAAGCGTAGGTTGCGCCTCTGCCCAGGACGACACGGCTCCAAAGAAGGTCTCATAAAACTCCGCTTCGTCATCCATTCCCAGAAAGAGGGGTTTCGGCAACACTTCGAGCTTCACAAAGATGCTCGATGCAAATTCCAACGCCGGATCATCAAGAATATGCATTGCCCTCTCAGCAACATCGTTCTTCCCTCGGGCGGCCGCAATAAGAACTCCTGCATCAATAAACACGAGTTTGGCCATTGCTCAACCCTTCTCACCGCGCCTTGCTGCGATCTCGCGTTCCAGATCCACCCAGCTCAATAAGGGTTCGCCCCTTTCGACGATTCGCTTCCTGATTTCCAGCAACCTCCGCCCGAGCGCTGTTCGCGCGCGAAACGCGAATGACGCGGGTAATAGCTCTCCCGGCAGACTAACACCTGGTTCCGCAAATCCGGTAATATTGATGGGCTGGGAACGCGCGTTTGACGGGTTCTGAACGAACCACGACCCGACGCTTAATCCCAATGCCACGAGAAACCAACCGGGAGCTCGGCTTGAAACGTCCTTTAGCAGCTGGGGCACCAACAGAGATTCTTCCAATCCGGGAGTCCCGGTCTTCGATGAGGTGTTCACGGTTAACCCTTCCTCAGTTTTTCGTACATTTCCGGATTAAGAGAGGCTACAAATGATTCATAAATTCGATCATGTGCGGCATCCAACCAATCTCGAATTTCATCGGTGGCCCGCGTTTGATTCGCCATCGTAGATCCAAAGTCCAGATCAAGGATGATCGCAGTTTTGCCCTCTTCCCTCCGGATTCCCGACTGATGGATCAATGCTCCCACCGGCTGTTCTTCTTCAAGTTCATATCTTTGATACGCACTTCTGAGTGGGCGATCCAGCGCACCCGTTAGGGGAGGGTCTAGAGTGATGTAACTCCCGATATCGAATGGATAGTCAGGAACAGCTATTTCATTGATGTAGCGTAAGCCGATTCGCTCAAGCGGTGCATCGCCGGTAATGCTGCGATACTGGTCGAATATCCGTGTGATCAATAAACGAAATGTCTCCCATTCCGGATAAGGCTTGAGATGATTGATCGCCAGCAAGTGGGGACCAATTTGTACCATGGCCGATCCGTCCTGGCGCTTTAGCTGAACTCGGTTGGGCGCGGGCTGAATTGTGGCGATCGGAGGAGCGCTCTGGGATGCCTTGATTTGAACTCCCATCCCCTGCAGCTGCGACCGATCTGCGAATTCCTGGCCAATCTTGTCATATAGCTGGCCTGGGATGGTCCATTCCCAGGGTGCAGTTTCGGCGAATCGGAACTCGCAGATAGCTTCGATGACTGGAGGTTTTGCCAGTTTTTCTCCCATAGCGATCATCCTTTTGGACAAATCGCCGAGATCTTGGCGAGCTCACTCGTGCGATTGAAACCATGTTTGTCCATAAAAACCGTTTGTAACCAACCGAGCTTAAGTATACGACGCAAGACATAAACCCCGTAAAAAAAGAAACCTTGCTTATGAAAGCACAACTTCACGTTGCACTCGGATTTGATCTCTCATAATGCAGAGTATCTTCCTGAATCCGCATCGAGCCGGTCATTGAGTCTACAGAAAGATAGTAGTGGGCAACCTTCGTTACCTCATGCCAATCCAGACGCGCAGGATCTCTGACCGGCTCCTGCAATTTTGGCGTGCTGCCACAATCGGTAACCACGTAAAGCCAATAGCAGTCCCGCCGATCCTCCGCAACTCGGCGTTCGTTTGGCGTAAGTAGCACGGTTCCTGTTGATGCTGCCAAGCCCTTTATCTCGATGAGGCGCAGTTCACCCGAGCTGAGGTCGAGGCTGGTGATGTCGTATCCCAGGTCCTTTTCGTGTACATCATCGACCTGGCAACCACGGGCCCGCTCGTGTTCCATAACGACTTGCATGGCGATGGCCTCGGTTTCCGCGCTGGGTCGCAAACGGCGCACCTCGGGAGCCTCACGCGCAGGATGGGGGAGAACGAGAACGCTGGCGATCCTCTCCACGCCTTGAACAGTGAGTGATCGCTGCCGTTCCATTTCTTGACGGCGTCGATCGCGCCTGGCCAGCAACTCCGCATGCCGGGATTCGGCCTGGGCCAGTCGGCCCTCAGCGCCCTGCACCCCTGATTCGACTTCTGCCGCAGCCCGGCCTATTTCATCGTCGGCCTTCTGGAGGAGTTCGGTGAGGGACAATTCGACGTGCTCGGCAACCCGCTCCATTTCGGCAACCCGCTCGGAACGTACTTCGTCGAGAAATCCTTTGAGGCTGTTTTCGTGAAGCCATGCTGAAACATCGGGCATGCCGGTCACTGGCGGCAGATTCTCAGGGATTTCACCCGGCGAGTAATTTCCAAGCAGGATTGGCTCCTTCAGGCTCAGTTCTCCCTTGTCGTCTATTTCCACGACAAACAGGCGCTCATGGATCACCTGACCCAGCCCGTCGACGATACGAGTCCGATAGAAGTCGAGCCGTGAAGCCGTTTCGTGTTGGAGGGAATAGAAACAGGCTCCAGCCTTGAAACTCTCCTGTG
>JBEKYG010000416.1:0-5280 GCA_049511215.1 Acidobacteriota bacterium
CCGGGGTCGTAGATTCCGAGTGTCATGAGTCCCGAGCGGTGCTATTCTGAATTCATTGAAAGTAAACTGACACTTCTCTCTCGGAGGTCTTTATGCCCAAGAAGCCTACCGCAGCCGATGCTGAACTGATTCTCAAGCTTTTTGATTTGCGCCGCGAGGCCGAAATTCGCAAGGCGCGTAACTGGTGGTTTGTCGACTTCTGGCCCGACAACGCCGACGAGTTCATGAAGATAGCGATGGCTGCGGGCACGCGGGAAAACAACTGGCTCCGCATGGTGGGCGGCTACTGGGATCTGGCCGCTTCGCTGGTGGTGCATGGCGCATTGAACGAAGCGCTGTTCCTGGAACCATCGTTCAGCGGTGAGATGTTTCTCGTTTTCGGCAAGATCCATCCCTTCTTGAAGGAACTGCGCGAGAAAACGCAGAATCCGCACATGATGGCAAATATCGAAACAGTCATCAAGAAGTCGAAGGCGGGTCGCGACCGGCTGAAATTCTTTGAGCAACGCCTGGCTGCCCGGCGCAAGATGATGAAGGAAGCTGCCGCCAAGACCCCGTCCAAGAATTAGGAGGTGCTCCTATACAGAATGACATGGATTCTGCCGCATGCTGGACAGTCGTATGTTATCTAAATTCCGTGAGGCACAATAAGAACCGGGAAGCGACTCTTGGTGCCCGCCAGTGTGATTTTGTTGCCACTCAGGCCCGAAGGGCCGGCAATGAATAGGCCCGGCCGTAAGGCCGGGATAGGGATTGCGGAGAGATGCAGCACCGAAGGCGCGGCACCTGAAAATTCAATAGTGCCGCGCCTTCGGTGCTCGATTTTCATCCGGAAGCGGATCCCGGCCTTACGGCCGGGCCTACGAACTGCCGGCCCTTCGGGCCTCAAAAACCATTGTTTCAAGACCCCCCCAAAAAAACTTGTCGCACGCCCGAAATGGTCTTTTGCTTGCGGCATTATTTAAGACGCTCTGTATAGCTATCCTTGGGGTCCGGCAGGGGAACTCCCTCTTGGGCGCAGGCGCGGCGCAGGTGTTCCAGATTCGATGGGTTTGCGTAATCGAAGAGCGTTCCAAACGGCCTTTGAAGGACTTCGATCAATTCCACAGTTCGGGGATCAACTCCCGCGGGGAGGCGACGGCGGACTTCATTCAGGTCGATGCCGCTGAGCTTTAAGGTCAGGAATCCGGTTGCCTTAGACTTGGGAATGCACAGCGCGTTGAGGCCTTGCGTGTGGATGTAGTTCCTTGCTCGGCTGATCCGGCTCTCGCCCACCTCGTCTAGGACGCGCAGATATTTTTGGTAGAGCACCCACTCGTTGAGCAGGAAAGCGATTTCTCCGGGTTCGAACCGCTCCCAGAAAGATGCCGGGGACTCCGGGTCGATCAAGCTGCCGACGACGAACGCGCCCACCTGGTAACCCGAGAGCCCGTGCTGCAGGCATCGAGAGGCAGCCGCGCGCAGGAGGCGCGCGCGGCGGTCGGGTGTCAGGCAGGAGAAGGCTGTGCCATTGATGAGGTGCATCCCCAGCGTGGTCTCCAGAAGACGAAGAGCCAGCCCCTCCGCGCGAAGGTCGAAGCAGCGGTTGACGATCTCGACGGCGCGTTCATGGTCGTCGCGCAGTTCGCCGTAGCGGATGGCATGGCCTAGATCCTGCAGGCTCGCGAAGTGAGTGGCGTCCACGGCTTCCAGGATGCGGCGGTATTGCCGGTAGTCGGCAGCGAGGCGCTCGAAGCGAGGGCGATCGGCAGGATCGATGTCGACCGCCTCTCCGGCCATGAGCCGCAGCAGCCGCGCGGGCGCATAGACGGCTTGTCCGGCATATAGCGTCGCATATCGGCTCGAGATCGTGACCCAGTCGCCCTCACCGATCTCCGCGGCATTCCGGCCGAGGAGCCGTCGGGCTTCGGCGTCGATCCGCAACCCGCTTTCCTCGAGGTTGAGCAGGGCCGGGATTCCCAGGTTTTGGGCCGTGGTCACGACGTGGATTGCGGCGGGGCTGAGACTGCAGATTCCGCTGACCTTCTGCATGTCGATCACGTCCTGCGGCGTAAAGCGCGCCTTAGCCAGAATGACATGGTAACCGCCTTGTTCCTCGAGCGCCTGCTCGGCCCGCGCGACAGAAAAATAGAGCTTTCCGGTGACGTCCGATCGCGGCAACACGGCGACGCCCCGGGCGAACGGGACCAAGGCGTGGAGTGAACGCGGGTCGATGGCATCCGACTCAATCTGGCGGATATGGTGGGACTTGATGAGCTCGCGGACACGCTCGGCCGAAATGCTCCCACTCCGATGCATTTCCATGACGGCCGTCAGCATACCCGCTCCGGACAGCTCGCCGGCATTGACCTGGAGAATGGTGAACGTGCCGTGCACGCCGGTGAATTCTACCATCACCGGTCCGTGGAAGAGATCCTCGAGCTGAGTCAGGCGGTTCCAGAAGTGATATACCGCGGGAAAGTCATGGCGCGCCTCGTCGCGAGCCAGGAAATGCCGCTCCTCCGGCAGCAGCCTCCCGGTCATCAAATCTTCGCCGTAAATCGCTCGGGCAAACTGGAGGAAGACTCCCCGTCCTTGCTGGGGGTGTCGGCTGTAGAGGACGCCGGCATAAGACTGATCGTCGATGACCGAGCAAACCATCCGCTGAAGAATAACCGCGGGATATTGGACTTCCCGGAGCATGAAGTTGCGCAGAACGCCGAGGTGATCGTCGTAATATGCGTAGGCCTGCTTCACGAAAAACAAGACCTGAGTGAACGCATCTTCGAGGATCCGGCTGTCGTGGCGCGCGATGTGTTCCTCCAGCCGGAGCGCGATTTCCTCGTTCCGTTCCAGTGGGAGTCCTGGCTGGATCTCCGCCTCCATGCCGGAAAGGGCCTCAGGGTCGAGGGCCTCGAGCAGGGTTTTTCGATTGTTGAGACGGATGCGCACTGCGGCCTCGATCCCATATCGGCCGGGAAGGCCCAGCAGGACGGCGGGGGTCAGCTCCGCGTTGAGGTAGGTGGGCATGAATCCGGGCATATGTTCGGGCAACGCAGACCGCACGGCGACAAGAAGCGGATTGTGCGGATCCCCCAGGCGGCGGCCGCTGAGAACTTCCAGATTCCGCACAGAGTCCCGGACACACTGTTCGAGCTCCTGTGCCGGCAGTTGATACGAGTGCGCCGTCAGAATGTTGAAGTCAGCGGTGGCGAACCCGCGCTGGGACAGGTCGAGAAGGATTGCCCCTTTATGGCTCGCCGCCTGCTCGGCAAACGGCCGGGCAGTCGTGTAGGGAAGTACGAATTCGTTCTCGGCCAGGGTTTGGGAAGTGAAGCGGCCGGCGATCTTCCCATAGGTGTCCCGCATCCGGCGATCCAGCTCCGCGGCCGCGCGTAGATCCCCTCGCCGCGCCCGGTGGATGAAGCCGACGTGCTCGAGGGCAGTCGGGGGCGGCACGCGGTCGAGAAAACGAACGTCGGCGTCCCGGACGGCCAGTGTCTCGACCGCGCGGTCTTCCAGGACCACGTCAGTTTCGGGTGGGATATAGCCGGGATAACGGACGTATCGCGTCCCGGCCAGCCGGTGCTTCAGATTGGAACAGATGAGCCGTGCGCTTGTGTATTCAGATCGAACCTGGGCCACCTCGGCAACACAGGAACCGCTCATTCCGATCGCTCCCGACGCAAAGCATGGGTATACCTGAACTCAATCGCCGCCGCCGGCAGCCATCATATAGCAAATCACTAGTCGCGGTCATGCCGATGTCATTTCATCTCACGACCCCCGCAAAGTCGCGCGCAGGACGGAAATCGGTTCAAATCGGGGCCCGTAGCCTAGGCACCGGGGCGCACCCGATGACGGAAGAAAAGGCAATGTTCCATCTGGGAGGTGAACATCGGTATCGGTATCGGGGTCGCAGTCGCAATCGCAGTCGGTTTTATCTGTCTGTCAAAAGCCGATAGCGATTGCGACCCCGATACCGATACCGACGCATTTGGCTTGCCGCTTCTATTTCCTGAACAGTCGCCTTTTTCCCCATTCCTTCTTGAACCTGCCGGGATCCTTCCAGCAAGAAAAGCTGGCTTTCCCAATCTCGCCGTTAGTCCTTCGATTTTGACGGGCCATGGCTGCCCCGAGCGGACCCTTGACTATTCCCCTCCTCCGAAGAACTTCTTGAGGAATGCGTCCATCCGCGAGAAAGTGTACAGCCAGCGGCTGTGGAGCAGCGTCTCATGCACGTCGTCCGGATACACGATGAGCTCGTAGTAGACATTACGCGCGCGCAGCAGCTGAACGAGCCCGACGGTCTGTGCGAAGTTGACATTGCGGTCGTCGTCGCCGTGTATCAGAAGCACGGGAGACCTCCAGTGGTCGATCTCGGAGATGGCCGACGAAGTATACGACACGTCGTTCGAATCGAGCGAATTGCCTTCGAGGTGCACGCCGGCTAGGTCGACGCCGACTTTAAAGATATCGGAGTTGCGTGCGAGCGCCTCAGCGGTAAGCAGGCCGCCGTAGGACAACCCCCAGATGCCGACGCGATTCGGATCGACATCGGGCCGCGCCGCGAGCCACTTGCCCGCCGCGAGCACGTCGCGGTATTCAGAATTGCCACGCCCGCCGGTGTTGGGCGCCTGGCGGAACGACCGGCCATAGCCGATGCCGCTTCTGTAGTTCACCGACAAGACGATGTAGCCCTGAGTCGTCAGCCACTGATTTACGCCGTAGAAAACGTGGTAGAAGTTGAGATAGTGCCAGCCCAGGAGCATCTGCCGCTGCGGGCCGCCGTGCACGAAAATGAGCGCCGGCCGCTTCTCACCAGGCTTGATGTCCTTCGGCAGGAACAGCTGGTTGTGGAACTCGACTCCGTCCTCGGCCTTGAGGGCCACGTTCGTCGGCACGACTTCGTCGGCCATTGGAAAGTCCGCGCCGAGTTTCGGGTAGATCACTTTCTGCGTGCCGCCACCCGACACAGGCCAAAGAGCCACGGACAGCGGCCGCGTCGCGTCGGCGCTGAGGACCGCGATCTGCTTGCCCGACGCGAGCGTCACCGGAACATTCTCGATACCGTCGCCGGCCGTGACCTGCTTGGGCGTGCCGCCGGACGTTGAGACGGCCCAGATGTGGCGGCGGTCGATGTCGCCGGCGTTCGTGCAGTAAAAGAGCGTCTTGCCATCCTTCGAGAGGGACACAGAGGTTGCGTTTTCAATCAAGCCGTCCGTGGCCGTAAGCTGCACGGAGGTTGCCGATCCGCCGGCAAGGTTGAGCGAGTAGTAGCGTTCCCACTCGTCACCCTGC
>JBEKYG010000417.1:0-5275 GCA_049511215.1 Acidobacteriota bacterium
CCGCGGGCCGTGCGGCGGGTCTCAAGAGCGTGGTCGTAACCGGCGGCTATGTGCAATTAGAGGCCCTGAAGAAGATCTGCAGCGCGGTTGACGCCATCAAAGTCGACTTGAAGGGATACTCGCAAAAATTTTACAAGGAAGTGGTGAACGGCGAGCTGAAGCCGGTCCTCGACGCGCTGGTGAATATGCGCAAGCAGGGAGTCTGGACGGAAATCGTCTGCCTGGTGGTGCCGACCCTGAATGACAGCGACGAGGAATTCAAGGGTCTCGCCCGGTGGGTCAAGACAGAACTGGGCCCGGACGTCCCGCTCCACTTTTCCCTCTTTCACCCCGAATATCTCTTGACGAACCTGCCGCCGACGCCGATCAGCACCCTCGAGCGCGCCAAGGCCATATCCGATGCCGAAGGGCTTCACTACGTTTACATTGGGAATGTGCCGGGCCACCCTGCGGAAAGCACTTACTGCCCCAACTGCCGCCAGGTTTTGGTCCGGCGCACCGGATTCATCGTGACGGATGTTCGCCTCAAGAAAGGCAGGTGCCCCAACTGCCAGACCGTGATTCCAGGCATCTGGAGCTGATTGTCCTTACTGAAAAGCCGAACTGGATCAGAGTGCGAAGGCGGCTTCGGACGCTTCACCATATATTTGGCAACTGTAGCTTGGGACACCTCAATTCCAAGCTTGAGCAATTCCCCGTGCAGCCGCGTCGCTCCCCAGAGCACATTTGCGTTGCGCATGTCGCGGATCAGTTCGCCGATCTCCCTGGCCGTCCCCGGTGGTCCGATGCGTCCTGGCGGCTCTTCCACTTCCAGTAGAGCCGAAATCCTCTTCGATGCCAGCCGATGACCGTGTCGGGCTTGAACGGTATGAGGGCATTGCGCCAGGCGCGCCAGAGGCGAAGGAGGGATACCCACAGGAGCCAGTCCATGGTCCGAAGCGGGAGTCGTTTGCTGTTGACCCTTTGGAGGACTGCCAGTTGATGCCGGGAGCCGGGATCTCGACTTGAAGTGAAGCTCCATTTCTTAAGGTCGATTCAAGCCCGGCGCGCAGCGATATCAGCATGTCATGCGTAGCACACAACTGTTGCTGCACGAAGTCGCAACAGCAACGATTTCAATTACTACGAAGTTTTTGGCAGGAACAGGACCTCGCACTCGACCAGCCAGTCTTGCTCAATCCTCTACGCCACCTTTTGTGTGCCGTGAAGGATGGAGTTTTGTTAACGCCATTGGCGTGGACGCCGGAAGGTAATGGTGCCAGTCTGATGCCATGATCTTCCGCGTCGCTGATGGCGGTTTTTCCCTACAACTTCCGCAAGATCTATAGCCACCAGGTTTGATGCTTGACTTGAATGGTAGGAAATCATACCTTAAGAGTATGAAGGCGATTGTTTCTGAAAAAGGACAGGTAACGATTCCGAAGGCATGTCGGGACCGGCTCGGTCTGCAGACTGGATCGGTGCTGGACTTCGAGGCCCGCAAAGGCAAGCTGATCGCGGTCAAACGACAGCCTGAAGACGTCTTCCGCAAATGGCGCGGAAAGGCCAAACTGCCCCGCGGTCTGAGCGTGGACAAATATCTCGACACGATCCGCCAATGATCTCAGCCCTGGATAGTTCGGTCATCCTCGATGTCCTGACGGCAAGCCCGGAATTTGCGGACACCTCGGAAGCCCTGCTGCGCCGGGCGCTGACCGAGGGAAAGCTGGTGATCGGAGAATGCGTTCTGGCGGAGATTGCCCCCACGTTCAAAGACGAAAAGATGCTGAGAGAATTTCTCGCTGATTGGCAGATCGAGTTTGTCCCATCCTCGCGCGACAGTGCGATCCTGGCCGGCCGCAACTTCGCTCGCTATCTATCACGCGGTGGCCGGACGGGCCGGATCGTGGCCGATTTCCTCATCGGCGCTCACGCGATGCTTCATGCCGACCGCCTGCTGGCACGGGATCGTGGTTACCTCCGCGATTACTTTTCCAAGCTGACAGTTCTCGGGTAAGCCCCCCTTCGACCCAATCATGCGCTGGCGTGTGCGACCAAGATCGCACCGGATCCGCATGCCAGCCAGCGCCAGCGCATCATGTGCCGCAAACGCCGGAAAATCGGGGACGGCTGTGTCGTATCCTTGCTGAAAAGCCGAACTGAATCAGCGTGGCTCGCCCAAGCTCATTTCGGCGCAAGCGAACAACCACGGGAACCTGATTGTTAGAAGCATGGAAGATGACAGGCCAAACGTCGTCGACGGACTCGTCTTTCCTTCGAACGGTCTCGTGCCAGCGGGTGGGTTCCAAGTATTGCGACCTGCTGAACTCGGGGGTTCGGGCCGGACTTACCAAGTTCCGGAACACAGGTATTCGTGAATCGAGCGCGCAGCCTTGCGGCCTGCGCCCATGGCAAGGATTACCGTCGCGGCTCCGGTTGCCACATCGCCGCCGGCCCAGACCCCGAGCTTTGAGGTTTTGCCAGTTGCCTCAGCAACCACGATGTTCCCCTTTTTCCCGACTTCCAAACCGGGCGTGGTGGCCGCGATGAGAGGATTCGGACTGTTTCCTATCGCGCACACAACGGCATCAACAGGATAAGTGGTTTCCGAACCTTCGATGGGTATGGGTTTTCGTCTGCCGGAAGAGTCGGGTTCTCCCAATCTCATCTTCAGGCACTCGATTGCTTTCACCCAGCCATTTTCATCGCCGATGTAGCGGGTGGGGAGGGTTAGAAATTCGAAGATCACTCCTTCTTCCTCAGCGTTTTCGACCTCTTCGAGTCGCGCGGGGAGTTCGGTTCTGGATCTTCGGTATAGGATCCGGGTCTCGGCTCCCAGCCTGAAAGCTGTCCTGGCACAGTCCATGGCCACGTTGCCGCCCCCAAGGACGGCGACACGCTGATGAGTCTTTATGGGCGTGTGATATTTCGGGAAAAGGTATCCGGACATCAAGTTCATTCGGGTCAGGTATTCATTCGCGGAGTACACGCCGTTTAAGTTTTCTCCTGGAATCTCCATGAACCATGGCAGACCGGCTCCTGAACCAATAAACACGGCATCATATTCTTCGAGCAGGCTGGCGACCGTTCGAGTCTTGCCTACGACATAGTCGGTCACAATCGCAACACCGAGCTTGACCAGATAGTCGACTTCCCTCTTCACAATGGCCTTTGGCAGGCGAAATTCAGGGATTCCGTACACCAGCACGCCACCCATTTTGTGGAGGGCTTCGAAGATCGTCACCTGGTGCCCGAGCTTGATCAGGTCGCCGGCGACGGTAAGTCCTGCAGGGCCCCCGCCCACGATGGCGACCTTTCTGCCGGTGGGCGGCTGGATCTCCGGCAGCTGGATCTCGGCCTGGCGTGCTTCCCAGTCGGCCAAAAACCTCTCGATTCGCCCGATGGCTATCTGCCCCCCCTTCTTTACCAACGAGCAACTTCCTTCACACTGCTCCTCTTGGGGACAGACGCGTCCGCAGATTGCCGGAAGGCAGTTCTTTTCCTTGAGTACCCGGACACCCTCAGCGAAGTTACCCGCTGCGACGAGTTCCACAAAGGCAGGGATATCGATCTCCACAGGGCAGCTCTTGACGCAATTCGCACTGGGACACTGCAGGCAGCGAGCCGCTTCTTCCATGGCAGTTTCGGCCGAGTAGCCCAGCGCCACTTCATTGAAGTTGTACCTGCGGATTTTGGGCTCCTGCTTGGGCATTTCCCTGCGATTCAGGTCGATTTTCTTTTTGGGTGGCTTTGGAGACTCCATATTTCGTCCTATGCTTTGTTCCTATGGTCTTCGCAGCGACTCGTCCTGAGCGGGACAACCTCTTCCCTCAGGTAGGCCTTGCGTCGTTGCAGAAGTTCTACCCAGTTCACTTGATGGCCGTCGAAGTCCGGTCCATGCACGCAGGCAAATTTCGTTGCCGAACCGACGGTAACGCGACACACGCCACACATACCCGTGCCGTCAATCATGATCGGGTTCAGGCTGACGACAGTCGGGATGCCGAGAGGACGACTTTCGTCGGATCCTCGCTTCAAAAGAAAAGTGCAACCGTTGATAATGATCCGATGCGCCGGCTCATTGAGCGACTGCAGGATCTCTGGGAGACGCCCGGCATGCCCTTTTAGGCCCCTTGTCCCATCACGGGTAAGGTAGATAATCTTGTCGGCGACCTTCTCGAATTTCTTTTCCCAGTAAAAAAGGTACGAGCTCCTGGCTTCCAGAAGCACAATCACCTTGTTTCCCTTCTCTTTCAATGCCCGGGCAATGGGATAGATGCTGCCAATCCCATAGCAGCCGCCGATGCACAGCACGGTTCCGTATTTTTCAATTTCCGTGGGATTGCCGAGTGGCCCAACAACGGTCGGAATACTCACACCGGACTTCAGTGCCGCAAGCCTTCCGGTAGTTACACCAACGTTCAGAAGTCCGACTGTAATCGTGCCTTCTCGGACATCCCAATCAGAAACGGAAAGCGGGATGCGCTCTCCATCTTCCTCGGCGCGCACGATTATAAATTGGCCTGCTTTCACCTGGCCTGCGACGGCCGGCGCCTCGAACGTCAACAGGTGAATGTTGGGCACGATCATCTGGCTTTCGATTACCCTAAACATCGCTTTTCCTTATGCTGACACGGAGTGGGTTGGGATATACAGCTTCGCTTTGCGGCAGCACCGCATATAGAGTTCCTTCCGGCTGGTCCTGCAGGATTCTGGCCGGCATGACTCTCTCGATGTGCTCAGAGCTCACCAGGATCTTGTCGCCATTGTCGATTAGCGCATCTGCGGCATCCTTCGGGCTTATTTCGACGACTCCTTCCGCGAACAGCTTCCTTGTTCCTTCGACCCAGGCAGAGAGTGGAAAACCACGATACGTGTCCTCATTCGAGCGAACGGTGAGGACAAAAGGAAGTGACTCATTCTGACTGCCTGCCGCAATGGGCTTGGTCAGAGCAACGGAGAAATCCCCGTTGAGAAGCAGCGGATGACATTTTCGGGATTTGTCATTGATGTCCGCCAAATCAGGAACCAGCGAGGCAATCTCCTGTTGGATATCAGAGACGCTGCCAAATTCAAATCCGGCGACTCCCATTTTTTTTGCAATCCGGCAGATGATCTGCCAATCAGCCAAGGCTTCACCCGGCGGCTGCACGGCTTTGCCGACGGCTTGAATCCGTCCCTCGCCGTTGACGAATGTCCCCTCAACCTCGCTGAACGCCGCAGCCGGAAGAGTAAGATCGACATCGTCGAAAGGATCCGGAGGATAGATATTTTGAAAGATCGAAAACTCTGCAAG
>JBEKYG010000418.1:0-5274 GCA_049511215.1 Acidobacteriota bacterium
CCAGTTCTGGCCGCGACAAGCCGTGAGGCCACGGGCTTGGCGGTCCTCAGCAGTGCTTCCCGCTACTCAGCAAGGAACCCGGTGACTGCATTCGAGGCCAGCTCCAGGAGAGCTTCGTGGCCCAGAGTCGCGTCCAACCATCTAACCTCAGGATCCGCACGAAACCATGTCAGCTGCCTCTTGGCATAACGGCGGCTCTCCCGTTGAGTGTCGGCGATGGCCTGATCCAGATTCCACTTTCCATCGAGATACCCGGCGACTTGCCGGTAGCCAATTGCCTTGAAGGCCTGGCAATTCCTGGGAAACCCTGCCATGAGAGCACGTACTTCCGCGACGAGATCAAGCTGGAACATTTCTTCGACCCGCTGATCAATCCTCGCGTACAGCAGCGGCCGAGGCCATAGAATGCCGAGCTTGAGCCAGCGATACCCCAGCAGCCTGTCCTTAGGCCGGCTTTGCCACCAGCTCATGGTCTGCCCCGTAAGCATGTAGATTTCATAGGCGCGGATATTCCGCTCGGCGTCAGCTGGAGCTAGCCTTACCGCAGTTGCCGGATCGACGCGGCGCAAGGCGCGGTGGATGCTCTCGGGTCCCCGCCTGGCTACAATGGCGCGCATGCGTGACCGCGACGCCTCCGACCTGCCCGGCCCTTCAAACAGTCCTTCGGTCAGCGCCTTCAAATAGAATCCGGTTCCGCCCACAACAAACGGGATGTACCCGCGTTCCTTGATCGCGTGCAGGACCTCCCGACCGAGTCGCAGATAATCTCCGGCCGAGAAGTCATCGCATGGGTCGCGCAAGTCGAGCATGTGGTGGGGAACTGCCTCCCGCGCGCTTTGACCGGGTTTTGCAGTACCGATATCCATGTGCCGGTACACCTGAAGCGCGTCGCAGCTCACGATCTCGCCGCGGAAGCGCTTTGCGAGAGCCATTCCCAGGGCTGTCTTACCGGATGCGGTCGGACCGATGACAGCAATCGCCGGATAACTCAGACCTCCGACCTCAGACATCAGACTTTAGACCTCAGACATCAAGGTTGCTCAGGAGTTGACTCGGGCCATACGAGTCAGAATGAAAAGCGTTTCGGGAGGTGCGCGACATCATACTCCTCCCGTTTTAGCTGTTTTCCCCTGAATCCTCTGATATTAGCCGAGCTTGAAATAGTAACGGATGCATGCGACCAGCAGAACGATGATTGCCAGCACGATGATCCCCAAAAGCTGAGATCGTTGACGATCGACCATCCTCCGACTCCGCGATGTACCCTCGTCACCCGTGATTCGGCACTCATTCTCTATACACAAAAGCAATCACTATCAGCCATTAGCCTTCAGCCCTCTAATAGGCTTTTTGCAGTTCGACCCCTTGATAGTATGTCTTGAGGATTTCTTCGGCGCTGCGCCCGGCTCGTGCCATGCCAACCGCGCCTGTCTGGCATAGTCCGACGCCGTGACCCCAGCCGCGCCCGTCGAAGGTAAAGCTGGCGACACTACCGTCGTCCGTGCGCATGCGTGACAGAGTGTAGAGCGTATCTCTGAGCCCGAGGGCGTTGCGTGCTTTGTATCCATTGACGACCGCTGAACCGCGGCTGCCGATGATTTCCAGCTGCACGACGCGTCCTGAGGTTCCGAGCCGTGCGGGCTTCAGGTCCCGGATTTCCCCCACATCCCCCGCCAGGGAACGTAACTTTTCCGCGACTATAGCCCTGGTAATCGTGGTCTGCCAGGTCGCCACCGGAGAGAAGCGGTCACTCGAAGCGCCCGTAGCGCTCAGTTCCACTTCGAGAAAGTCAATCTCGCCGTTCGACTTTTGATGGTAGGCCACCTTCTCGTTGCCGATTACGTGCAGCTTGGCCACGGGCATGCTCCTGCCGTCCGTGGTTTTAAATAGCCGGACATCCTGGGCGAGAGGCAGCTGTTCGGTACGATTGCCGCGCTTGACGGCGATTTTGGTCCTGGAATTGTCCGCGGCGATTTCCGCGGTGGGTTCTGCCAGAAGTCCGCTCTTGAGAACTTCGGGGCGCACGGAGGTGATCCACCGGATCAGCAGGGCAAGCGCGTCGCCGCGCTGGACGGGCTGGTTTGGCCGGATGCTGTTGTCAGGGTATGGCCGCCAGAGCTTCCGCTGGACGAGAAAAGCAACTGCATGCCTGGCGTAGGCCGGAACGCTCGGCCCGTCACTGAAATTGCTCAGATAATAGGAAGTGTCGGACTCGGAAACGCCTCGGTCGATTTCACGCGCACCGAAGAAACGTTCCGCCGCATATCGAAGGAAGCCGGCGCGCAGATTGAGATCCGCCTCCTGTCCCGCAGCCGTTGCTTCGGTTTTGCCGGCCAGAAGGCGGCTCTTCTCGATCCAGCCTTTGATTTCTTCCGATCCGGGAGCGGCGGCCAGCAACTCGGGGGTCATCTTGTCGAGGGGAGTGAGCCCCAGCACTTGAGCCAGCTCCAGTTCGCGATTGGCCAGAGTACCATCGTCGGCGTAGAGCATATGATCCAGATCATGGCTTCCGCCGAGGTTCGCTTCCGGCGTCTCGTCCAGGGAACTCTCCATCGTGCAGAACACGCTCGTCAAGTAGGGTACCGGTGCGGTATCAAAAACATTGGCGAAGTCTTCGGTACGGCCGCCGCATGTGGACATGTACATGGCATCGATGAGGCTGCCTTTGTAGTAGATGGCAATGCCGGAAGTCTTCTGCACCGCATGATTGGCGCCTTCCTTCTCCGAGGACACTCCGCCGTAAACCTGGGTCCTGTTATCGTCGGACAGGTCATATCCATCGGCTCGAAACTTTCCCATGTTTTTAAGTGCATAGGTTCGAGCTGCGATGGCCTGCGCCTCCAGCGCAGCCTCTTCCGGATAGTTCACCGGACTCAGCTCGGCGGGCACCACACCCAGGAGGTATTCTTCCATACCCAGCTGGTTTACCAGGATCACGCGGCCATCTTTGCTGAGGCTGACATCCAGCACGCCCCGATACGGCTTCCCATTGAGCTGCAGGAAGGTCACGTCCGATTTCGGCAGAAACAGGTAGCCAGTGCGGCTGACCCGGAGGAGATTCTCAGGCCCGCGTAAGGCCAGCGTCGGCGCTCCCTTGGCTGCTTCCCCGACCTCGCGGACGACGAATGCGTCGTGATATCCAGCCGCGGCGAGGGGGCCGGCCGCGAACTCCTGAGCTTCCTTGCGCGTGGCGAACCTGCCGAGGCGCACCTGGTTGGTCTGTGTGGTTGCATTCTCGTGCACCACCGTAGGTAGGGAGAACTGCTCACTCAGTTGCCGCCCGAGTTTTTCAGCAGCGGTTTGACTGGTGAGCGATGCAACCTGAATACGGTAGATTTCGGCGGCTTCCGAAAGTGGGCGCTCCAGCCGCACCTGAACTTGCCCAGTCAGAGTCAGGCGTGGCGCCTCCGGTGATTTCTCGACGAGAATGAACTCGCCTGCCGCGGAAATCCGGAGTTCCTCTATCGGGACAGTCAGGCCGATCCGAATCGAAGGACCTCGAAGACTGGGGCTAGGTGAGGACGCAGGGGGAGCCGGCTCGCGCTCGGTGCCCGCACCGGGCCGGGTTGCAGGCGCAGGCGGAGGCACAATGGGAGGAGCAATCGGTACTGGCAGGGTCGAGGGCGCGATGGCTTTCGGAGGCGGTGCGGCCGGCGGCATCACCGTAGCGTTCTTATGCCCACACGCTGAGGCCAGGAAGCCACCAAGGAGGACAACGGCGCTGAGGAAAGACCGGGATGAATTGGCCGCAGCTCGTCGCATAAACCTCGATCGTCCGGCACCTTCGACACAGGCGTCCTGCCTATGCGGCGCGAATCTGGCTGCCTGACTGCCCTATATCTTGCTCACCGCTAAACTCCTGGTTTTTGGTAAAGCGCCTTAACTTCTTAACGCAGAGATCGCAGAAAGGAACGACAACTGAGAAAACATAAAATCCTCTGCGGCCTCTGCGTTGAAGATCTTGGTTGCGGCAATGCCACTCCAGGTCTAAACGTAGAAACTTCTGACCCAGGCAAGATGCCTTTGCCAGACAACTGCGCGATTACTGCCGTTCGTTGTATGCAAAAACCAATCTGGCTCCCACCCGATCCGCAGGAAAGCCCTTGGGCAGCGGCGGAAACGGGTTCGATCCGAAAACTGCGCTGAGCGCTGAAATATCCAGAGAGTCGTTTCCCGACCGTACCTCGGCCTTGACCCCGGAAACCTGGCCGTCCTTGCTGATGTAAAAGATGACCGTGACGCTTCCTTGATAGGTGCGCAAGTTGGAAGGGATGAACCACCTCTCTTTTATGCGTTCCCTCAACATCATGGCGTAATCGCCGAGATTAAAGCCCTTGTCATCGAAGAATGTGGGTCCTTGCGCACGAATTTGTTGTCCGGGGCCCTTGGAATCCTTCGTTCCCGAACCTGGAGGGCCAGTCTGGGATGCGCCTCCAGAACCGGACGTGACTGTGGAACCTGATGCCGGTGATGAAGCATCGGCTACACCCTTAGGGATCTGCTTCGGTTCCACGTTCGGCGCGCCGGGGGGGGCTGCATTTTTGGGTTGTGGGGGCTCGGTGCGCGGCACATCGGTGGTTGAAATCTGTGCCGGCGGCGTTCCGGCCGCCGCCGCCAGCGGATTGCCAGGAGCCGCCGGCGCGTCCGACCGAGGTTTTGGCAAGGGCGGCGGGAAATCGTCTGCGTTCGCCCGAGGCAGGTTGATGCGAATAGGCGGGATCTCTGCCTCTTTAGCTTTGGCCTTTTCCCAGTCGTAAATTAGTTTTTTGAGCTCTTGGGCGGATGGCGCCTCCATCTTTGTCATGAATGTTACATTGTATGACTTTTTGTTCTGGACCTCGGACCTCGGGAGTGCGATCTGACGGAACCATTCGTTCGCGCCGCCCTGCAGCAACTGCGGATATAGATAAAGAACCAGGACTGCGCCGACGTGGCTTAGGACGCTGATGACCCAGGAGGCAAGCAAGCGCTTGCTCGGAGGATGTTTCTGGTAATGGCCGATCGCATATTCAAACATTGGCGTCTAACCGACACTAACTTTCAAAGTATAAAAAAGCGGGCTAACTCCTGTCAATTTTAAGGGCTTCTGCCTGCGCCCTTTCTGCCTTTTCCAGAATCTGGAGGGCCAGGTCCAGTGTTTGTTTCCCTTCCGCCCCGGTGCAGGCCACGGGCGCGCGACCCCGTGCAGCATCCAGGAATGCGCGCAGCTCTGCCTCGAGAGGCTCGCAGCGCGGGGGATTGAGTCTCTGGCTGACAATCTGGGAGGCTCCGGCT
>JBEKYG010000419.1:0-5273 GCA_049511215.1 Acidobacteriota bacterium
CCCGTTCGGTCTCGGCCTGGCGCCGCTCGAGCACCAGCGCCACCTGTCGGGCTACCTCGTTAATCAGACTGCGCTCTTCTTTCAGAAAGGGCCCTTCATCGAACTCGGGCCTCTGTTCGAGATAGAACACCTCAACTTCCCCGCGCTTGGCGCCATTCACGACGACGTCCGCGGTTTGACGAAACGGCCCCTCGGCAAAGGGCTTCGAACAAAAAGCACGACCGTCGATATTGATGCGCGCGGTCGAAACGTCCGGGTGCTGCCAGGATGGCGGTAGCAAAGCGGCGATACCTCTCGCCATTTCCTCCAATGGGGTTCCCGGCTTCTCGGTTACCTTGGCGATGCCGTAAAGGCACACAAGCTCCTTTACGCGTTCGCGCAACGCCCATTGGATCGGGTCGCGTTCCTTGAGGTCATCCATGCGTGCCAGGCTTTCTCCCAAGCTCGTCCAACGGCTCTCCGGATCGAGTGCATTGTACAGGGTATCCGGGGTTTTGGCACGCGGTGACTGTGGATCAGGAGGGTTCGACATTTTCTCTGGCTACGAAATGGGTCGAGTTTTTGGGAATTGCCGCACGTTGCGACGCCGGGGGGTCGCGATCGATCAGAGCCGCCGTCATGGGGCAGCAGACCGCCCACCCACACTCGCGGTGCCGGTCTCTAGTAGACGAACATGAGATTAGCCAGCGCGGTCAGCTGATGACCGATTTCAATGGCGCGCTCGCCAAATTCATCCTTGTTGGAAAAATCGCAGTGCAGATCGCCGCGCACGATGACATGCTTGATTATCCTGAACTCAGGTGTGAAAGTGACTTCCTTCAACTTTTGCGCTATACCCGTACGCGCGCCGTCACGGTCATCGAAGAACTCGCCCCGCAGAGCGAGGGAAAGCCTTTTGGTCAGTCCTCTGCGAAAATATCCAGCAAAACCGGGCCAGTTGCCATCGCGCCCAGGCCCCAGCGCATTGCGCTCATGTCCATAAAGATAGTCGATGCCTACCGTGGTTTGGGTTGTCGCTTTCCAGATCCCGGTCAGTTCCCAGACCTGCCTGGGATCACTGTTGTTGTTCTTCTCCTCGGCTCCGTAGACCGCATTCACGTTGAACGATATGATGGAGCTTGGTGTAAACACGAGCTGGAGGCCTAATGACTTTGCGGAATTGTTGTCGTCAAAGTCGTCCCAGCCGTTGAAAACATGGACCTGGGCCGAGAACTTGCTGCTGAACGGGTAGGTCAGGCGGATACCCGTTTGCGTGTATGGGATGGCGTACCCGAACAGAAACGAACGGGTGGCGTTGTCATTCCACCCGTCGTAACCCTCGATGACCTCATAGCCCATGTGCGTGACATACTTGCCCACATCGAGGCGCAGTCCTTTTCCCAAAGGGGCGATGTAGCTGACGAACATTTGATGGATATCGTAATCGTGGGCTTCGCCGGTTTCCTCGTTCCGGAACAGCCCGTTCGATGCCGCAAGCTTCGGGATTGACTGACCGACCGTGAGGTCGGCCCGAAAACCCCAATCCCGCGGCTGAGATACCGCTTTCTGCACCACGAGCTCGGCGACATCGATCTTCGGTTGGTTGTCCTTGAAATCGAACACTCGAAAACCGTTGATGTGCGTGTCCGGCCGGTTGAAGTTATAGGAGTAGCTCGCCGACACAAAGCCGTTGACGCTGATAGCCTTGTACCAGGGCTTCTTCTGACTCGCAGGCGAATCCTGCGCCGCGACAGTTCCGGCCAACAAGCAACATGCCGCGATTGCAGAGCACAACCGCAACAGTCGCATTTTTATGCGCTCTCCTCAAGGTAGGCTTTTTCACCGTGGATGCCTTCGTCAAGGCCGATTTCTTCTGTCGCCCTATCAACGTTCACGATGGTGACCCGATCGATCACCCAGAGCATGACCCAAGTAAATACGAATGCCCAAATCGAGGCTAGAATGACCGCCCCGCACTGGATCAGGAAAAAGTGCGTGTTGCCGCGCAGGAGACCGTCTACTCCTCCGGTTTGGGCAGAATTCCATGCCGTGGAGGCGAAGGTCCCCAACAAGACGATGCCGAGAAAGCCGCCCACTCCGTGCACCCCCCAGACATCCAACGCATCATCCCATCCCATTCGGTTCTTTAGAGAAACAGCGTAGAAGCAGACGACACCCGCAATAACTCCAATAAGGCATGCCGTCGTCGGGGAGACATAACCCGCCGCCGGCGTAATCGTGGCCAGCCCCGCTACGGCTCCGGTCAGCAGACCAAGAAACTTCGGCCTGGTGGACGTCATCCAGTCCATCATTAACCACGCCACAGCCGCGAACGACGCCGCAATGTCCGTGTTCAGAAACGCCACCGCGGTGACGGAGTCCACGCGGAATTCGCTGCCGGCGTTAAAGCCATACCAACCGAACCAGAGGAGTCCGGTGCCGAGGGCGACGAGCGGGATGCTGTGAGGCCCCTTATCCTGAAACTTGCGCTTGCCGACATAAAACACAGAGGCCAGCGCCGCGATCCCGGCGATATTGTGCACCACGATTCCACCGGCAAAATCCTTCACACCCCACGCCGACAGGATGCCCCCGCCCCAAACCATGTGGACAAAGGGGAAGTAAACAAACAGCAGCCATGCCGTAAGGAAAAGGAAGTAAGCCTTGAAAGTGACTCGGTTCGTAAATGCGCCTGTGATCAGGGCCGGCGTGATGATCGCAAACATCATCTGGTAGGCGCAAAAGACAATCATGGGAATGGTATTATTGGGGGACGGCGTGGAAAGCGTAATGCCCCTCAGGAACGCCCAGTCGAAGTTTCCGATGATCCCGGCGAAGTCGGTGCCGGACTTCAGATCGCCGCTGAAGCACATCGAGAAGCCGCACAACCACCATAGAACCGTCGTCCATCCCATCGAAACAAAGCTCTGAATCATGATGGCCAACACGTTTTTGCGCCCCACCAGTCCGCCGTAAAAGAAAGCGAGCCCAGGCGTCATAAGCATAACCAAACTACAGCACAGAAGCATGAATCCGGTATTCCCTGTATCGAGGTGCAGCATGTATCCCCCTTTTCAATACATGGGGTATTATTCCCCAAATTTGGGGCGACATTACCCCAAAGATGGCGAGGCTGCAACAAAATACTAGTTATTTCGTTTCTGTCGCGAAATTCGCTGGTTACATCGAAAAACGGAATAAGCAGCCTGGACCTGGACTTGGACCTCGACGTGGACCTGGACGGTTTTGTCGGAGGTAAACTTTCCAGACATAACGTTTACCAGATTGCCCTATATTGGTGCATGTCGAAGTCCAAGTCCACGTCCAAGTCGAAGTCCAAGTTCCAGGATGGAGGGTTGAGGAGTTTCGCGACAGAGACTACTTAGGTAATGCTGATGGTAAGAGCCCCGTGGGAGTCGGAAACCATTGTCCTCCGCGAGCAGGCGTGTCCTTTCCCAATCGAGCTCCTTCAGTCCTGCTCCTCAAGCGAATGAAACTCTTTATAAAGCTTGGCTTCTCCCGGACTGGGGAAATGTGCTAGTTTCACCTTGCCTGGCTGACGCGCACGCCGCATTATTGTGGGCCGCGTTTTTCTCGCGGAGTCTGAGTCGCGGGTATGTCCTCAATAAAGTTGACATTTGCCTGCGGGATCAACTCGAGGAGTTCACATGGGCAAGCCAATGTTAGTCATAGTCAGCGTCCTCGTGCTGGCCGTCGCCGCCATCTTTTTCCTTCCCCTTCGGACGCAGAAGGACAGGACGATCTCATCCGATGCAGCCAAAACCAGCGATGGAGATATTGCACGGGATCCATCGCAAGCGAATCTGCCCGCATCGAACGAGGGTGGACCTGGCGCCGCCGAGAGAGGAACCGGGGTGTCCAGGTCTAAAGCCAAACTCGCCGCCCAATCCAGCCTCGAAGACATTGCCTGCTTGAGACGGATGCTGGCGGAGGCTCAGCCGGAAGTGCGAAACCTGTTTGAAAATGGCATAGCCTTGATGAAGAGCGGACATTATCCCGAGGCCAGGAGCGTGTTTCAGTCGCTCATTCTCAGTTACCCTGGAAGCGCGCTTGACGCTCCAGCCCACTTTGGCATGGGGGTTGCCTCCTTTCTGGGAGGAGATTCAGAGCAGGCAGCGGGGCAATTTGGGGACTTCGTGACGTCATTCTCGAGTGATGCGGGGTTAGAGGATTTCGCCCAAGCCGCGCAGATAGACCTCGCCGTGACCGAGATCCAACTCATGAGGTCTGCAGCCAGCGAGAAGGACAGGCGGGTCGCCGCCCTCGCCGTTGCCAAGGCGCTGATCCCCTACGTGCTACGGTGGCCCAACAGTCCGCAAACACCTGCCGCTCGCGCCGCTCTGGACGAAGCTACATCCTACATTATGAAGCCACACTGACAGGAGTGGGGCCAGCAGTCTGTCCTAGAATTGGATCAGGATTGCGGTGATGTTATCAGGACCTCCGCGCTTGTTCGCGAAGTCGACGAGTTCCTGGCAGGCCTCGCGGGGACCGCAGTTGGCGGTTACGATCTCATAGATCTCCTGGGCGCTCATCTGGGAGTGCAGGCCGTCGGAGCACAGCAGCAGAATGTCGTCCCGATGCACCTGAACATTTTTTAGGGCAAGTTCCACGCTCGGATTAACTCCCAGGGCCTGGAGCAGTACATTGCGCTCAGGGCTGTGTCGCGCCAGCTCTTGGGTGAGTTCTCCCTCTCTTACCTTTTGTGCGACAAGAGATTGGTCACGAGTGAGTTGCAGGATGCCGTCCTCGCGTAGCATATAGGCGCGGCTGTCCCCGATCTGTCCGATCACCAGGATCCCTCGCAGCTCAAAGGCCGTAGTCAGCGTGGTGCCCATGCCAACATATTCTTCCCGGCTGTTGCCGACCTCGAAAACCCGGCGGTTGGCAGCCCCTACCGCTTCGATTAAAATATTTTCGATGACTTCCAGACTTGGCTCCCGGACCAGCCGCATCTGGCTCAGCACCTCGTCATAAAGGGTTTCGAGACAAAGCTGGCTCGCCATTTCTCCGGCGGCGGCTCCTCCCATCCCATCGGCTACGGCAAACAGGGATCCACGCGGTCCTGACAGGTACTTCAAGGCGCCGTTGTGCTGAAGGCCGTGCCCTGTCGTGAGGTCCGTTACAAGGAATGAATCCTCATTGGAAGCTCGAACCTGGCCGACGTCGGAGCAAGCGCAGGCGTGAATCTCGTAGTAACCTTGGATTGCCATGACTTCCCTTTTACAGTCCGACTTAGGAAAATGTCAACGCAAAAGCCAATCATGCTGATA